>JAGAAJ010000010.1 GCA_017615355.1 Prevotella sp. | reverse complement strand
TACAGGCTATGATGGTAGCCACCATGCGGAAGCCAATGTTCGGGTCGCCGGCAACGGGGTCGGCTCCGAAGGCACCTACGAAGATGGTCATCTCAGCAATGAAGCCCGAGAAGCCCGGCAGGCCGAGGTTGGCCAGACCGGCAATGACGTAGCCCACAGCTAGGAACGGCATAATCTTCATCAGACCGGCCAACTCGCGGATGTCGCGGGTGTGGGTGCGACCGTAGATCATACCGATGAGGGCAAAGAAGAGGGCCGTCATTAGACCGTGTGACAGCATCTGCAGGATGGCACCCGTGCAGGCCGTCTGGTTCATCATCAGGATGGCGAAGAGCACAAGGCCACAGTGCGAAACCGACGAGTAGGCGTTGATGTACTTCAGGTCGGTCTGAACGCAGGCTGAAAGGGCACCATAGACCACCGAGATTGTCGTGAGGATAATGAAAATCCACGACAGTTGCTGGGCAGCATCGGGCAGCAGGTACATAGCCACGCGGAAGCAGCCATAGCCTCCTAGCTTCATCAGCACACCAGCATGGAGCATCGACACGGCGGTAGGTGCAGAAGCATGACCGTCGGGAGACCATGTGTGGAATGGGAACAGGGCTCCCAGCACACCGAAGCCGATGAAAATGAAGGGGAAGAAGGCGTTCTGGATGCCAACGGGGATGGCATGCGAAGTAGCAGCAATCTCGTTGACGTTCATCGTGAACGTGCCGCTATAGACGCCGTTGAAGTAGTAGATGCCCAGGATGCCGAGGATGAGCAGTGCTGAGCCGCCCATCAGCATCAGCGTGAGCTTCATGGCCGAATACTCCTTGCGTCCAGATCCCCATACGCCGATGAGCAGGTACATGGGTATCAGAGCCACTTCGTAGAACATGAACATCGTGAACATATCTGTGCAGATAAAGAAACCGAACACACCCGTCGAAAGCAGGGTGAACCAGAGGAAATATTCCTTGGTGAGCGGCTTCAACTGCCACGAGGCGAAGGTGCCAGTGAAGACGATGATACTCGACAGCAACAGCATGACGACGCTGATACCGTCGATGCCTACGGCATATTTGATGTTCAGCGGTTTAAACCAGTCGACGCTGGCCGTCAGCAGCATTTCGGCATTGTTGCCACCATGACGCTGCTGGATAAACCAGATGGTAAGGCCGATGCTGAGCACCAACAGACAGCTGGCTCCAGCCACCATCACGCCACGCACCTGATTGAGATTCTTGGCAAGCCACAATCCCAGAAGCATCAGGGCGGGAATCAAAACGAATAGACTTAATATATTCATTTTCGTTATTACGTTATTACGTTATTTCGTTATTACGTTATTACGACACTGCGTCATTACAAAGCAAGCAAAATGAGCGTCAGGGCCACAGCTCCCGTGATAAACCAGATGGCATAGCGGCGCACATCGCCACTCTGCCAGCAGCGGATGCTCTCGCCAGCCTCGTTGGCGCCCCAGGCCATGAAGTTGAACGTGCCGTCAACGATGTGGCGGTCGAACCAGGCAATGGGCGTAGAGACACAACGGAAGATAATGCGGTGGGTGACATACTGCCAGATCTCGTCCTGATAGAAACGCTTGTAGGCAGCACGGTGCAGCTTGGGGAACGTCTTGTACAGACGGTCGGCGATGGGCTGCTTCTCACCTTTATAAATATAGGTGGCAAGTGCAATGCTGATGACAGCGATGACCACACTCGTGATAGCTATCTGCGTGTTGAGGTGGATGTCGTAGGCCTCGCCGCTAGCGCTGACCAGATGTCCAAAGGGCATGAAACCACAAAGGATGGTGACTGCCGAGAGGAAGATGAGCGGGAAGGTCATCGTCCAGGGAGCCTCGTGCGGCGTGTGATGCTCGTGGGCCTCCTTGTTCTCCGTGCCCCAGAAGATACCGTAGTACAGACGGAACATGTAGAAGGCGGTCATAGCGGCCACACCCGTCATAATCCATCCCACCCACGGGCTATACTGCATGGCAGCGGTCAGAATCTCGTCCTTCGAGAAGAAACCTGAGAACGGAGGAATACCGGCGATGGCCAGACAGCTGATGAGGAACGTGATGTGCGTGATAGGCATGTATTTGCGCAGGCCTCCCATCATCGACATCTCATTCGAGTGCACGGCGTGGATGATACAGCCGGCACCCAAGAAGAGGCAAGCCTTGAACATGGCGTGTGTGAACAAGTGGAACATACCGGCCATGTAGCCCAGCTGCTGATGGTTGTCGAGGATGGCCTCATGTCCAGGCAGCGATACGCCAAGGCCCACCATCATGAAGGCAATCTGCGAGATGGTGGAGAAGGCCAGCACACGCTTGATGTCGCTTTGGGCACAGGCCACGGCTGCGGCATAGAAAGCGGTGAAGACACCCACCCAGACAATGATGCTCATGGCCTGCGGTGCGTACTGAATCCACAAGGGGAACATACGGGCAATCTGGAACACACCAGCCACCACCATCGTAGCGGCGTGGATGAGGGCCGACACAGGTGTGGGGCCTTCCATGGCATCGGGCAGCCAGATGTGCAACGGGAACATGGCACTCTTACCGGCACCACCGATAAACATCAGCGTCAGGGCCGTTGGAATGATGAATCCGCCACAGGCAATGGCTCGCATCGGATCGACCGTCACCAGCTGCTGCATACCGTTCACCACCTGTACGTCGGCAGCAAACGAGAAGCTGAACGAGTCGGTGAAGAAGCCGAACATCAGGATACCGATGAGGAAGAACATATCGGCGAAACGTGTCACGATAAATGCCTTCTTAGATGCGGCGATGGCTGGCTTCAAAGGATAGTAGAAGCCGATGAGCAGGTAGGAGCTAACGCCCACCAACTCCCAGAACATATACATCTGGAAGATGTTGGTTGCCACGACCAAGCCCAGCATCGACATCGTGAAGAGCGAGAGGAAGGCGTAGTAGCGCTGGAATCCCTTCTCGCCGTGCATGTAGCCGAAGGAGTAGATGTGCACCATAAGGCTGACCGTCGAGATGACGATGAGCATGATGACCGAGATGGGATCAAGCAGGATGCCCAAGTCGAAATGCAGCGTGTCGGTCAGCGGCAGCCATGTGAAATTAAAGGGGATGATGGCCTGATGGATGTCGTTCACACGGTCGGCAGTAAAATACTGGAATGCCGTGATGTACGACAGAATGGCGACCACTCCGAGCGAGCAGGTGCCGATGAGTCCGGCCACCTTGTGCTTCATCTTCATGCCTGCCAGACCGAGCACGAGGAACGACAGCAGCGGCAACAGAAGAATAAATATTGTATATCCGTATTGCATAATCTTCGTTTAATTCTTAAGGTTAGTAATACTGTCTACATTGTCGCTACGGAAGTGGCGATACACATTAATTATAATAGCGATGGCCACAGCACTCTCAGCAGCGGCGACGCCAATCACGAAGAGCGTCATGAACATGCCCTCCATACCGTTGGGGTAGAGCAGACGGTTGATGGCTGCGAAGTTGATATCAACGGCGTTCAGCACCAGCTCTACAGAGATGAGCATGGCGATGAGGTTGCGGCGGGTGACAAAGCCGAAGACGCCGATGAAGAACAGCAATGCGCTCAGCACGAAGTAACATTCAACGGGAATAGTCATGCGTCCTTCTCCTCCTTTCTGGCCACTACGAGGCCACCGATGATACATGCCAGCAGGAACAACGAGATAAACTCGAAGGGCAGCACATACTGATACTTATCGCTGCCTACGAGGGCAGTACCAATCTCATTCATGGGAACCTCAACGTCGGCTACGCTTGAATCGAGAACGAAGCCTGTCTTGAGGAGAATGAAGCAGACAACCACCAGTCCGGCAAGAGCTGCCAGGCCTCCGCTGATGAGACGGCTGCACTTGACGTGCTCAACCAGTCCCTGCAGCGTACGCTTGCTCACCAGTTGGATGGCGAAGACGTAGATCATTGTCACACCACCAGCGTAGATGGCTATCTGGGCAGCACCAAGGAAGGTGTAGTCGAGCAGGAAGTAGATGCCTGCCACACCGAAGAGCACAAACAACATATATGTTGCGGCTCGCATGATTCGCGTTGTCGTTACGCACAGTAGGGCTGCACCAACGATGATGAACGCGAGTATAATAAACATTACTGTATTACCCATCGTTTACTTTTTTTTAGTGTTAAACGTTCCGGCTTTCCACTCTGCGCCACCGTCGAGGAGGTTGGGCAGTGTGCCGCCCTGGTACTGTTCCTTGTCGAGGTGAAGCACCAGCTTGTTGCGGTCGAAGACTGCGTTCTCGAAATCGTTGGTGAACTCGATGGCGTCGAAGTTGCAGGCATTGGTACAGAGCTGGCAGAACATGCAGTCGCCCAAGTCGTAAAGGTAATCGTCGAGCACCTTCTTCTTCTTGCCCGTCTCAGGGTCTTCCTGCATATGCGCCGTAATCTTGATAGTGCCGTTGGGGCAGGCCTTCTCGCAAAGCGTGCAAGCCGTGCACTTGTATGCACCGTTCTCATCGCGCTTGAACACTAGGCGTCCGCGATGGCGGGCCGACACGTGCAGCGTGGTCTTGCGGTTCTCAGGGTACTGCTCCGTCGACTTGTTGGTAAAGAAGTCCTTGAAGTATTCCTTCCAGGTGATCTTCATACCGGTAGCCAGCGTCTTGATGCCGTGCCCTATTTCTCCGAAATATGTTTGTTCTTTTTCCATTTCTTTTCTTTTGTTCTAGTTGTTCTAGTCTTTCTAGTTTTTCTAGATTATCTAGTTATTCTAGAGATACCAGCCCATTGCCACGACCACCGTCATCAGCACGAGGTTGATGAGTGCCAGAGGCATGAGGTACTTCCATTCCAGCTTCAGGATCTGGTCGATACGCAGACGGGGGAACGTCCACTTAATCCACATCAGCAGCCAAACTACGCCAAGCGTCTTTCCAAAGAACCAGAAGATGCCGGGGATGTAGTTCATCACCTTGTCGAAGCCTTCAACGCCGATGTTGATAGGAGCCCAGCCTCCGAGGAACACCATTGTGGCAATGCCTGCGATGATGAAGAGGTTGAGGAACTCTGCTAGGTAGAAGAAGCCGAAGCCCATGCCGCTGTACTCCGTGTGGTGGCCAGCGGTGAGCTCGCTCTCAGCCTCAGCCATGTCAAACGGGCCGCGGTTGGCCTCAGCATTACCTGCGATGAGGAACGTCACAAAGGCGATGATAGCAGGAATATGGCCCTTGATGATGAGCCAGTTCCAAGGACCGGTCTGATACTCCACAATACCAGAGACCTGCATCGTACCCGTCAGGATAACTGCGGTGATGAGGCAGAGGCAGAGTGACATCTCATAGGAAATCATCTGCACAGCGCCACGCATAGCCGAAACAACTGAATACTTGTTGTTAGAACCCCAGCCGGCAAGGAAGATGCCCACCACGCCAATCGAAGAGATAGCGGTGATGAGGAACAGACCAACGTTGAAGTCGAGGATGCCCATGCCGTTGTTCCAAGGCAGGAAGCAGAACGTGCCTACCGATGCCACAATCACCAGCACGGGTGCAATGGCATAGAGCAGCTTGTCGGCCTTGTCGACGAAGAAGATCTCCTTGATGAGCATCTTCAGCACGTCGGCAAAAATCTGCAGCAAGCCCCAATAGCCTACGCGCATCGGGCCTAAGCGGCACTGGAAGTAGGCGCAGACCTTACGCTCCATGAAAATCATCAAGCAGGCAATCAATGCGTAGGCCGTCAGCACAATGGTGCCGATGAGCACGCATTCAATCAATATCGACAGGAAGTCTCCCAACCCCAGCGTCTGGCGCAGGAGATTGTCGAACCATGTTGTTACTATACTAAAATCAAACATATTACTATCTGTCTATATCAGGAATTACTACGTCAATAGCGGCACATGTGGCAATAAGGTCGGCAATCTTCTGACCACGCAGCATCGGGTCGAAAGCACCAACTAGCGAGAGACCCATCGGGCGCATCTTCATGCGGTAGGGGCTCTTGTCGCCACGGGAATCGAGATAGATGCCGAATTCACCGGCAACGCCCTCGACAGCGTAGTACCACTGTCCCTCGGGTACCTTGATGATGGGCTTCTGCTTTACGTAGAAGTCGCCCTCGGGAATGTTGTCGATGAGCTGCTCAATGATGTTCAGGCTCTGGTACATCTCGTTAATGTGCACAAGATAACGTCCCATCGAATCGCAAGTGTCGGTGGTGCACTGCTCCCATTCCACCTTGTCGTACATGTCGTAGGGGTGGTTCTTGCGCACGTCGTTCTTCCAGCCCGAGGCACGTCCGGCAGGACCTGTCACAGCATAGCTGATGCAATCTTCAAGACTCATCGGGCCACAGTTCTCCAGACGGTTGTGAGTGATGACATTGTCACCAAACACATCCATATACTCCTGAATCGTCGGACGCAGATACTTCACCAGATCCTTCACGTTCTTTACGAAGTTCGGGTCGATGTCGTCCTGCAGGCCACCGATGCGGTAGTAGTTCTGTATCAGGCGTCCGCCCGTGGTCTCCTCCATACAGTTGAGCACATGCTCGCGGTCACGCATACCGTAGAGGAAAGCGGTGAGGGCACCCAAGTCCTGAGCCACGCAAGAGGTGAACAGCAGGTGAGAGTCAAGACGCTGCAGCTCATCCATAATGGTACGGATGTATTTGATGCGGTCGGTCAACTCAACTTCCATTGCCTCCTCGATGACACCCACCAAAGCGTGGCGGTGTTGCATGGCACCCAGATAGTTCAGACGGTCAGTCAGGGCTAGCGTCTGCGGATAGGTCATGCTCTCCCACATCTTCTCGATACCGCGATGGATATAGCCGAAGTGGGGATAAATCTTCTTCACGATCTCGCCTTCAAGCACGGTCTGCAGACGAAGCACACCGTGGGTGGCAGGGTGCTGCGGGCCGATGTTGATGACATAGTCATCGGTGTTGAACAGTTTGTTCTGCTTCGACTGCAGGATGCCGTCCTTGTCGATGAAATATTCCAGACCGTAGTTGGGCTCGTCGTCATCCTCCAGCGAATACTCATCGTTGTACTTCCAATCCTTGCGGAAGGGATAGCCCTTGAAATCGCTGCGCAGGAAGAGACGGCGCATATCGGGATGGCCCAGGAACACGATACCGTAGAAATCATAAACTTCGCGCTCAAGTAGGTCAGCCACATGCCAGATATTCGAGACAGTAGGAATGTAGGAGATAACCTGTCCGTCTGTTTCTCCTGTTCCGTTGGAGGCGATACCATCACCGCAAACAGAACTCTTGGCCAGCATCTTAACTGAGCAACGCTCATGTGTCTTGGTGTTTTCCAAGATATAAATACAGCCGAGACCTTCTTCAGCTCCGAAGTCTTCGCCTACGATGGTAATCAGGTAGTCGAAGCCCTTCTTCTCTTTCAAGTTCTGCATTTCCTTAGCGAACTTGTCAAACTCGAATGATAAGAACTCTAATTTCATGCTTGCTCCTCCTTATTCTGTTTTAATTCTTCAACAAACTCTTCCGGCACGCTGGTCACCACGATGGGTTCGCGGCGATGGTCGCCCAGTTGGTTGCGGAATGTAAGCTCCTCGTTAGATACACCCAGAGCCTTCTCCTCGGCTGTCTGCTTGTGGTTAGCACCACCGAAGAATTTCTCAATCTTCACCTTGCGCTGAAGCTGCATCATACCGTAGAGGATAGCCTCTGGACGGGGAGGACAGCCAGGGATGAACACGTCGACGGGAACAATCTCTTCGATGCCCTTCACCACATGGTAGCTCGACTTGAAGGGACCGCCGCTGATGGCGCAACCGCCAACGGCAATGACATACTTCGGCTCGGCCATCTGGTCGTAGAGACGCTTCAGGGCAGGAGCCATTTTGTGGGTGATAGTGCCGGCACACATAATTAGGTCGGCCTGTCGGGGAGAGTTACGTGTCACCTCAAAGCCGAAGCGTGCAAAGTCATAGCGTGCACAGCCGCAGGCCATGAACTCGATGCCGCAGCAGCTGGTAGCGAAGGTGAGGGACCACAGCGAGTTCGAACGGCCCCAGTTGATGAGGCGGTCTAATGAGCCCGTGACAACGTTCACGCCACCTTCGTGCAGCTCGTCGATGATCTTCTCCAGCGACTCGTTGTCCTTCCATTCCTCGTAGGGAATAGACTTGATTTTTGGTTTCTTTACTTCCATTCCAGTGCTCCTTTCCGCCAGGCATAGGCCAGGCCAAATACTAAAACCAATAAGAAGAATCCGATGCTGAGCAAGGCTGCGGCACCGAACTGCTTCACTACTACTGCCCATGGATACAGAAACACCGTTTCCACATCGAACATGAGAAACAGGATGGCGAACAGGTAGTAGCCCACATGAATAGGAATCCAAGATGAACCGCGTGTCGGAATACCGCTTTCATACGGTTCGCCTTTCACCTTTGCATACGAGCGCGGACCAATAAGCTTAGCAATGATGTAAGCCGCCGCCACCAGTGTAATTCCCGTCGTTATGACGGTAACTAACAAAGTGAAATTCATAAAATAAGTAATGTGTTAATCTTAATTTCGAAATTTGCGTGCAAAGGTACGAAATAAATTGCAAACAATGCGAATATTTATTAAAAAATCTTTGGAAAAATCGTATTTGTTTGAAAAAAATCATCTATCTTTGCAGGCAAATCACTTAACCTTTATTGATATGAGAATGAAACAATGGGTGATGGCCGCCGCCCTCCTCTGCGGCTCAATGACTGTTTCTGCACAGGAAACCAGTGAGCAGTTCACCATTGCCACGTTGAATGTGGATGGTCTGCCACAGAATGTCATGGGCCTGAAAGTGAATGTTGACGGCCCTGGCGATGGAGGTACGGCTCGTATAGGTAAGTATTTGATGCAGAATGGATATGACCTTGTGATGTTGCAGGAGGACTTCAACTATCATAATGTGCTCTTTGCTCTTCTTGAGGATGACTATCTTTTTGATGAATGGAGCGGTGAGATATCCGTAAACCGGGACGTTGATTTTATGCACTTGCAGAACCATCGCTTTCCGTGTGACGGTCTGATGGCCTGCTGGAAGAACGACCTCGTTGTGTCGCCTGCTGGTCGTACGGCTTGGACGCATAACTTCGGCAAGTTCAGCCATGCCAACGATGACATCATCACCAAGGGCTATCGCCGCTATGACGTGACACTCCGCAACGGTAATCACATCACTATATTTAATATGCATATGGATGCCACCGACGATGCTGACGAGGCCATCCACAACGATGCCAAAGATACGGAGGCACGCCAGACACAATGGCTTCAGTTGAAGACCGAGGTGCTGCAGCAACTGAAAGCAGATCCCGTCATCATCACGGGTGACTTGAACAGCTTTTATACACGTGACAATGTCAAGCATCTCTTTATTGACGCTATCAACTCCTCTGGTCAGGGTATTGCCAGCGACGTTTGGGTAGAGCTGAAGCAGAATGGTAGCTATCCTGAATACTCTGAGACCTCAGAGACCACGGTGCTCGCCAACATCCGCAATGGCGAGTCCCTTGACAAAATCATCTACATCAATCCCGTCAGTGGCAACAGAATTGTGCCCGTCGCCTTTACCATTGACGAGGTTGGCTACCGTCGCAATGGTGAGCCTTTAGGCGACCACTTCCCCGTTGTAGCTACATTCCAGGTGATTTCGCAGGAAAAGCTGGCCGGCGTTGAGGATGTAAACCATGAAACAATCGCTAATAATAGTTGTTTCGACCTGCATGGCCGCAGTCTCAATCCTCATTCCTCTCAGCTCTCACCTCTTAAGAAAGGTATATACATCGTCGACGGTCAGAAGAAAGTCATACGCTAAAAAACAGTCACTGCCATGAAAAAATCAGCATACATACTTTCCGTTATTCTTCTTACCCTTTTCGTCTGTCCTGTATCGGCTCAAGACGCCTACACCATTTTGTCTGAGGAGGACATTACAATGAAGGCAAACATCTCGGGCATCTCAATGGGCTCACGTGAGGTAAAGCATATTGTCTACGAATATCCTTCAACCGATCCCGACGGCAACGCAGTCACCATCAGCGGTGTCATCATGGCCCCGATAGATATCGTCAACGGCACTGTACCCTGCGATGGTATCATCATGTACAACCACTACACTATCGGCTCAACAAACGATGCACCCTCGGTGGGAGGCGAAGGAATCACCGCCGCCAGCACCATCCTGGCAAGCCCTCTGAAGCCCAACTACATCATTGTGGCCAGCGACTATATCGGCTATGGCTCTTCCATCGACCATATTGTCAGCTATATCTGTGGCGACACCAACGGCCGGAACAGCCTCGACGGTCTCTTGGCAGCCTTCCGGCTCTTGGAGGACAAGCAGATACCGCAAGGCAAATATCTCTTCAATCTCGGCTATTCGCAGGGAGGTACTGAGACGATGTATGCCGCACGTCTAACTGATACAGAGGAGAAATACAAGAACATCCGCTTCACCAAGTCTTTCTCGGGAGGTGGTGCCCTCGACTTCGAGAAGATTTTCAGGATCTATATCGACAACGACCATTGTGAAGACTTGGAAGATGTGGTGATGATGGTGGCCTCCGTCAACGAGAACTACCATTTGGGCATTCCCTACAATGCTATTTTCAAAGAACCCTTGGCCTCGAAGGTGCTGGAGTATTTCCACTCCAAGGACAAGAGCGTCGTTGCTGAGCTGACCGAGCTGAATGCCGTCAGCGACATTATGCAACCCGAGTTTATGAATGAGAAGAATGAATATGCAAAGTTGTTTATGGCCAAGCTGAGGGACATCAGTATCACCAATGGCTGGGAGCCCGATCTCACCAAGCAATACTTCCTTGCACATAGCCGCCACGACAATTATGTGCCCATTCAGAGCGGACGTGGCATGATTACCTGGATGAAGGAGAAAGGTTTCACGCCGAGCATCGTGCCTGGTAAGACTTCGCTGCAGACCAACACAGCCATCTTTAAGCTCAACCACCAACAGGCAGCCGTCGTGTGGGCTATCCAAACACTTGCCGCTATGCAGTTCTGGCCCGTGCTCTACTATGAGGGAGAACAAAACCGCTACTATCACGACGTAGTGAAGGACATGAACCTGATGAAATTCATCAAGATACTTGAGAGTCTGGGTATCGATGTGCGCTCGCTTCTCAGCAGCTCCATGGCCCGTGGCAACCTGCCCACTCGCTTTACGCTGTTCGACCTCATCCCCGATTTGGCGGAGCGTTTGGCTACGGTCAACCTGACCACTGACGACCTTGACGAGATGTGCGAGGACGCGGGCATCACGCAGGCGGATTTAATCATGCTCTTCGCCTATCTCCAGGAAGAGCCTGCCTCTGCCCCTGCTACAACGCTGGAAGATCGCCTTGAGGCACCCCTCTTCCTCCTTCGCTATTATGAGCAGCAGCTGGCCAATTGGTTTATGCTCGCTGGCTACGACGTCAACTATAGCCTTTGGGGGATGTGATAGCTTCTTCAGATTAACAACAACAAAAACCATGATAAGCAATGAAAAAGATTATTAACCTGGCACTGGTTGCCATGACGATGCTGGCCATGACGGCTTGCAAGACCAAGAATGAGACAAACAACGATGTGAACAACTTCAAGATTCAGCGTGGCACGAACGTGAGCCATTGGCTGTCGCAGAGCGAGGAGCGTGGTGAGGCCCGTCGGCTGCACATCCAGGAGGATGACTTCGCACGTCTTGACTCGCTGGGCTTCGACTTCGTACGCCTGCCCATCGACGAGGTGCAGTTCTGGGATGAGAATGGCAATAAGCTGCCGGAGGCTTGGGAGCTGATGACCAACGCCATCAACTGGGCCGAGAAGCACCATCTGCGCACTATTGTCGACCTGCACATCATCCGCTCACACTATTTCAATGCCGTCAACGAGGGCGGCAGCGATGCCAACACGCTCTTTACCTCTGAGAAGGCACAGCAGGACCTCATCAATATGTGGTACCAGCTGTCCGACGCATTGAAAGGCTATAGCTGCGACTCCGTGGCCTACGAGTTTATGAACGAGCCCGTGGCTGAAGACCATGAGCAGTGGAACGAGCTGATTGCCAAGGTTCACAAGGCATTGCGCGAGCGTGAGCCGCAGCGCACACTCGTGATTGGCTCCAACATGTGGCAGAGCTATGGCACCATCAAGTATCTGAAGGTGCCTGAGAACGACAAGAACATCATCCTCTCATTCCATTATTACAATCCGATGATCCTGACTCACTACGGTGCCTGGTGGACGCCCATTGGCAAGTATACGGGTAAGGTCAACTATCCTGGCGTGCTCGTGTCGCAGGAGGACTACGAGGCTGCCAACGATACTGTCAAGGCAGTCATCGACGAGAACAAATTCACCACCGAGGAGTGGAATATCGACAGAATCCGTGCTGACTTTGCCGATGCTATCGAAGCTGCTAAGAAGTACGGCCTGCAGCTGTTCTGTGGCGAGTGGGGCGTCTACGAGCCCGTCGACCGTGAGCTGGCCTACAAGTGGACGAAGGACATGCTGACCGTGTTCAAGGAGAACAACATCGCCTGGACGACCTGGTGCTATGATGCCGACTTCGGCTTCTGGGACCAGCAGAAGCATGCCTTTAAGGACAAGGGGCTTGTAGATTTGTTGATGGCAGACTATTAATAAAAACTTCTCAAAAAAATTGGTGCTGTCGGAAAAAAGTTGTACCTTTGCAGCCGCGAAAAAAAGTTTTATTTTTGCAAAGATAAAAACATTATGATTTATTCAAAGGAAGTTGAAAACATGTGCGTTGTGGCCAAAGGCCCCAACCACGGCCCGGCTCCCATCCCTGAAGAGGGCAAGTGGATTCAGGCCAAAGAGATCAAGGACATTTCGGGCTACACCCACGGTATTGGCTGGTGCGCTCCTCAGCAGGGTGCCTGCAAACTGAGCCTGAACGTGAAGGACGGCGTCATTCAGGAGGCCCTCGTCGAGACCATTGGCTGCACGGGTATGACTCACTCTGCTGCTATGGCTTCTGAGATTCTGCCTGGTAAGACCATCCTCGAGGCTCTGAACACCGACCTCGTTTGCGACGCTATCAACACCGCTATGCGCGAGTTGTTCCTGCAGATCGTTTACGGACGTACACAGAGTGCTTTCTCTGAGGGCGGTCTCGTCATCGGTGCTGGCTTGGAAGACCTGGGCAAGGGTCTGCGCTCACAGACCGGTACGCTCTATGGCACTGTTGCCAAGGGTACCCGTTATCTCGAGCTGACCGAGGGTTACATCACCAAGCAGTTCCTCGACAAGGACAATCAGGTTTGCGGCTACGAGTATGTGCACCTGGGCAAGATGATGGAAGCCATCAAGGACGGTATGGACGCCAACGAGGCTGTGAAGAAGTTCACTGGCTCTTACGGTCGTACTACTGCTGAGCAGGGAATTGTTAAGGCTATTGACCCACGTAAAGAGTAAGGAGGAAACAGATTATGATTAGAAAAGTATCATTCGAGAGCTACGAGCGTCGCATCAATCAGGTGCTGGCTGCTCTGAAGGAGAACGGCATCAATAGCATTGAAGAGGCTAACGAGATTTGCGACAAGGCTGGCGTTGATCCTTACCTGATGTGTGAAGAGACTCAGCGTATCTGCTTCGAGAACGCTAAGTGGGCATATGTTTGTGGTGCTGCCATCGCTATCAAGAAAGGTGTGAAGAGTGCTGCCGAGGCTGCCGAGGCCATCGGTATCGGCCTGCAGTCGTTCTGTATCCCCGGTTCAGTGGCCGACGACCGTAAGGTAGGTCTGGGTCACGGAAACCTGGCTGCCCGTCTGCTCCGCGAGGAGACTGAGTGCTTCGCATTCCTGGCTGGTCACGAGAGCTTCGCTGCTGCAGAGGGTGCCATCAAGATTGCCGAGAAGGCTAACAAGGTTCGCCAGAAGCCCCTCCGCGTTATCCTGAACGGTTTGGGTAAGGACGCCGCTATGATCATCAGCCGTATCAATGGTTTTACCTATGTACAGACTCAGTTCGACTACTACACCGGCGAGGTGAAAGTGGTGAAGGAAGTTCCCTACAGCGATGGTCCCCGCGCTAAGGTGAAGTGCTACGGTGCTGACGATGTCCGCGAGGGTGTGGCTATCCTGTGGAAGGAGAACGTTGACGTCTCCATCACTGGCAACTCTACCAACCCCACACGCTTCCAGCACCCCGTGGCTGGTACCTACAAGAAGGAGCGCGTGCTCGCTGGCAAGCCCTACTTCTCAGTAGCTTCAGGTGGTGGTACCGGTCGTACCCTGCACCCCGATAACATGGCTGCTGGTCCTGCTTCCTATGGTATGACCGACACGCTGGGTCGTATGCACTCTGACGCTCAGTTCGCTGGCTCCAGCTCTGTGCCTGCTCACGTTGAGATGATGGGCTTCCTGGGCATCGGCAACAACCCGATGGTAGGTGCTACGGTATCTATCGCCGTGGAGATTGACCTGGCTCTGAACAAGAAGTAAAAAGCATCCCCTAAAAAAGAAACGCGGCTTGCTACAATCAGTAGTAAGCCGTGTTTCTTGTTTGCTCCCTTTTGGATAGGGGAAAGTCTCCCCACCTTGGAGGGAGTAGGGGAGGTACTTCTCCCCCCTCGGGGGGATGAAGGGGGGGGTTAATCTTCGTTGTTTTCAGGACGCAGCTTGCGGACGGTCTCGCCGGCACGCCACATCTCCTGGTTGCGCATAGCCTCGAGCTCTTTCTCCAAGCCAGCACGGTAGTCGGGCTTCGAGTTGGCGTCGATGGTGATCTGAGCCTCGTTGCCAGTCATCACCGAGTAGTACAGCCACTCCATGACGGGCTTGATGGCATCGTGGAAACGGGGAGCCCAGTCGAGAGCACCACGCTGAGCGGTGGTCGAGCAGTTGGCATACATCCAGTCCATACCCTTGGCGCCAAAGAGCGGGCCAAGGCTCTGCGTCAGCTCCTCAACGGTCTCGTTGAAAGCCTCCGAGGGAGAGTGGCCGTGCTCGCGCAGCACTTCATACTGTGCCAGCAGCAGACCCTGGATAGCACCCATCAGCGAGCCGCGCTCACCGGTCAGGTCAGAGGTGGCCTCGCGCTGGAAGGTGGTCTCAAACAGATAGCCTGCGCCGATACCGATACCGAAGGCCAGCGTCTTCTCCTTGGCCTTGCCAGAAGCATCCTGATAGACGGCGTATGAGCAGTTCAGGCCGCGACCCTCGCAGAACATGGTGCGAAGGGAAGTTCCGCTTCCCTTAGGAGCCACCATGATCACGTCGACATCCTTCGGGGGAACAACGCCTGTGCGATCGCTCCAGTTGATAGCAAAGCCGTGGCTGTAGTATAGCGTCTTGCCGGGCTTCAGATATTTCTTGATGGTGGGCCACTGCTGAATCTGACCAGCGTCAGAAAGCAACATGCAGAGGATGGTACCCTTCTCGGCAGCCTCCTCAATGCTGAAGAGCGTCTTGCCGGGAACCCATCCGTCGGCAACAGCCTTGTCGTAGGTCTTGCCCTGACGTTGTCCGACGATGACGTTGAAGCCATTGTCGCGCAGGTTGCAGGCCTGTCCAGGACCCTGAACACCGTAGCCAATCACGGCGATGACCTCGTCCTTCAATACTTCATGTGCTTTCTCCAATGAGAACTCCTTGCTGGTGACCACAGTCTCGATGACGCCACCAAAATTCATTTCTGCCATAGTTGCAAAATGGTTTTAAATAGTTGAACTTATCTCCTTGGAACCATGCCCGTCCTACACGAGGACAGTCGTTTTATTGGCCCAAAACGCCATCTGCACGAGGTGGCGACGAGAGATTGTAATCTTTCTGGGTTGCAAAGGTATCAAAATGTTACGAAATGGCCAAATATTCTGCCGTCTTTTATTAGGTTATGCAGAATTTCTTGTCATTTTGGGCGGTAGGCTGGTCATTTGGACGTAGGGATGCCTGAGCATCAAAGTCGTGTGTCAGCTCTAATAGGCGCACCTCGGCATTGGTCATTCGCGTAACGTCCTTCATGTCGCAGTTGTGGTAGACGGCCTGCACGGCTTTGTTGATGATGCCGTGTCCCACGGCGAGCACCGTCTGTCCGGGGTACTCCTTATATATAAAATGTAGGAACTGGCGGGCACGGTCAAGCAGATGGTCGAGCTTCTCCACATTGTCGGGCCAGGGCAGACCCTTCAGGTCGGGAATAAAACGACCCGTGAAGTCGCCCCAGTCGCGTTCGCGGAGGAGTGGTGTAGTGACCACCTGCAGTCCGTGAGGCTCAGCCACGATACAGGCCGTATCGTAGGAGCGTTTCAGGTCGCTGGACACAAAGGCGTCGACGTGATGGTCAGCCCATTCGTCGCGCACCTGCTGTGCCTGCTCAATGCCAATGGTGTTCAGCTGTCCCTGCACCTGCCCTTGCATCAACTGGCGGGCGTTGTCAATCGTCTCGCCGTGACGCATCAAAAACAGTTTGGTCATTATCAATAACCGTTAACCAATAACCGTTAACCGACGATGCTGCCGGGCTTGACGTCCTTGGTGGTAGTGACCACGCTGAGGCTTTCATCGCTGTCGACTGCTGAGAGGATCATGCCTTGGCTCTCGATGCCCATCATCTTGCGTGGTGCGAAGTTGGCCACGAAGAGGATGCTCTTGCCAATGAGCTCAGCGGGATTCTCGTAGAATTGAGCAATGCCCGAGCAGATGGTGCGGTCGGTGCCGCTACCGTCATCGATGGTAAACTGCAGGAGTTTCTTCGACTTCTTCACAGCCTGGCAGTCCTTCACCAGACCAACGCGGATGTCAAGCTTCTCAAAGGTCTCGAAGTCAACATTCTCTTTCACGGGAGCAGGCTGCCACTGGGCGGCCTCGTTGGCCTTCTTGGTGGCTTCCAGCTTGTCGAGCTGCTTCTGGATGGTCTCGTCGTCAATCTTCTCGAAGAGAAGGTTCGGCTCGTTCAGCTGATGTCCTGCAGGCAGCAGGTCGATGTTGCCCAGTTGTTCCCAGTCGAGGTCGTTGGTGTTGATAAACGAGCGCAGACGGTTGCTCGAGAAAGGCAGGAACGGGTCGAAGGCAATGCTCAGATTAGCTACGATTTGCAGACAGATGTTGAGGATGGTCTCGCAGCGCTTCGGGTCGGTCTTCCAGACCTTCCAAGGCTCGCACTCTGTGATGTAGCGGTTGCCGATGCGGGCCAGGTTCATGGCCTCGAACTGGGCGTCGCGGAACTTGAACTGCTCCAGCAGCTGTTCCACTTTCTCCTTCATGTCCTTGAACTCCTCGATGGCGGCCTTGTCTACATCGAGCAGCTCGCCACAGGCAGGCACGACGCCATTCCAGTATTTCCAGGTGAGCTGCAGGGCACGGTTCACGAAGTTGCCGTAGACGGCCACCAGCTCGTTGTTGTTGCGGTCCTGGAAGTCCTTCCATGTGAAGTTGTTGTCCTTTGTCTCAGGCGCATTGGCCGTAAGCACATAGCGCAACACATCCTGCTTGCCGGGGAAGTCAACGAGGTATTCGTGCAGCCAGACGGCCCAGTTCCTTGAGGTCGAGATCTTGTCGTTCTCCAGGTTCAGGAACTCGTTGGCGGGCACGTTGTCGGGCATGATATACTTGCCGTGAGCCTTCATCATCACGGGGAAGATGATGCAATGGAACACGATGTTATCCTTACCGATGAAGTGGATGAGACGAGTGTCCTCGTCCTGCCACCATTTCTGCCAGCTGCCCCAGCGGTCGGGGTCGCTCTCGCACAGCTCCTTCGTGTTCGACACATAGCCGATGGGCGCATCAAACCATACGTAGAGCACTTTGCCGTCGGCTCCCTCCACGGGCACGGGGATGCCCCAGTCGAGGTCGCGTGTCATGGCACGTGGCTGCAGGTCCATGTCGAGCCAGCTCTTGCATTGTCCGTAGACATTGGGACGCCACTCCTTGTGCTCCTCCAGAATCCATTGTTTCAGCCAATCCTGATACTCGTTCAGGGGCAGATACCAGTTCTTCGTCTCCTTCAGTACAGGTGTTGAGCCGCTGATGGTCGACTTCGGATTGATGAGCTCCGTAGGGCTCAGGTCGCGTCCACATTTCTCGCACTGGTCGCCGTAGGCACCCTGATTGTGGCAATGGGGACACTCGCCGGTGACGTAGCGGTCGGCCAGGAACTGCTTGGCCTCCTCGTCGTAGAGCTGTGTTGTTGTCTCCTCGGTCAGCTTGCCCTCATCGTAGAGCTTGCGGAACCACTCGGCGGCAAACTTGTGGTGAGTCTTCGAGGTCGTGCGGCTGTAGATGTCGAAGCTGATGCCGAAGTCTTCGAATGAGTTGCGAATCATCTCGTGGTAGCGGTCTACCACGTCCTGCGGAGTGATGCCTTCCTTACGTGCACGAATAGTGATAGGTACACCGTGCTCGTCTGAGCCGCCGATGAACATCACCTCGCGCTTCTTTGCCCTGAGATAGCGTACGTAGATATCAGCAGGCACGTAGACGCCTGCCAGATGGCCGATGTGCACACCGCCGTTGGCATAGGGCAGGGCCGACGTGACGGTGTATCTTTTGTAGTTTTTCTGTTCCATTTTTGTCCTTTTTTCAAATTTGCCTGCAAAGGTACAAAGAAACGAGCAAAACACAAAAGGAAAACAATTATTTCTTTAGCTTTTCAGGTGGATTTTGAATAGCAGAGATAATAGCGGCGCACCTTGCCGATGGATTGGGGAGAGAGGCTGGTGAGTAGCTCGGAGGCCTGGGTGATGTCGGCGATGCTGCCATCCCGCATCAGGATGTCGATGCTGTCGTCGGTGGGTGAGTACATGTCTTTCTCAGCGCTGACCACCTGCATGAGGTAGTCGGTGTCGTCGATGTTGACATCCAGCGACTCGGCGAGGTGCTGGCGCAGGGCCTCGATGCGCTCCGGAGTGGGCGGCTCGGAGGTCATCTCACAGCGCCAGAGACGGCGGTCGAGCAGGTCGCCGGCCAATTGGGCAAGGATCTTGTCGTCGCTGTGCCTCCAGCTCTTCATCGCACTCCAGATGTCGTTGTCGTCCAGCTCGCCGTACATGCGCAGGGCCTCCGGATCGTCGTAGAAGCGCTGCGCATCCACGTCGTTATAGAGGAAATAGGCCAGGGGAGGAGAGAGGTGGGAGCTGATCGGCGAGGGCTGAGATTGAGCCAGGTACTTGGCGCGGCGCAGGGTGCTGACCAGCATCTTTTCGTAGGCCACGGTGGTCTTGTGCAGATACACCTGCCAATACATCAGACGGCGCGAGGTGAGGTAGTTCTCGAGTGAGTAGATGCCTTTCTGCTCAACCACCAGGCGGTCGTCCACCACATTGAGCATCTTGATGATACGTGCCGAGCCGATGGTGCCCTCGGCAACGCCTGTATAGAAGGCATCGCGCCGCAGGTAGTCGAGGCGGTCCATGTCGAGCTGCGAGGAGATGAGCTGGTGGAGGAAACGCTTGGGATAGTCGTCGCGGAAGATGGAGATGGCCAGCGACAGCTGTTCGTGCAGGTCGCGGTTGATCTGTTCCATCATCATCAGCGAGATGTCCTCGTGCGAGATGCCGCTGATAAGCGTGTGCTCCAGGACGTGTGAGAAGGGTCCGTGGCCGATGTCGTGCATCAGGATGGCGGCCTGTACGGCCTCCGCCTCGCTGTCGAAGATGAACTGTCCTTTCTGCTGCAGGGTGAGCAATGCCTCGCCCATGAGGTGGTAGGCACCCAGCGAGTGCTGGAATCTAGTGTGTCGTGCGCCAGGATAGACCACCGAGGCCAGTCCCAGCTGACTGATGCGTGTGAGACGCTGGAAGAGCGGGTGCTTCACGATGTCGTAGAGCAGGCCGCGAGGTATGCGGATGAACCCGAAGACGGGGTCGTTGATGATTTTTGCGTCGTTCAATGTGATGAGTTTTTATTTTTGAGTGATGAGGAGCGTGTGCTTGGTGTCGGGAGTAATGCGGAAACGGTTGTCGGTGCGGCGTCCCACGAGCCAGATGATTTGTCCGTTGGCATCGGTCATCACCAGCTGGCGCTGCTTGTCAATGGGCGAGAGCTTGATGTCGGTGAGGTAGTCGCTCACCAGCTTCGAGCCTATCATGCCGAAGGGATGGAAGCGGTCGCCCTGCTGCACCGGTCGGATGGTGATGGGGAAACCTACCTTGTCAGCATCAAGTGTTGCGACATAGCTCTCACATGATATCATGTTGGCATTAAGTATCTTAACACTAAATGATGAAAGTGAATCGTAATGGTAGTTGCCTGGCTCTGGAAGGGGCAGGGTAGGGCGCTCCTCTGGGCGAGGGGCCACGATGAGCAGCTGCTCGTGTGTCACCAATTGGTGTGTGGGCGACAGCCATAGCAGCCCGTTCTCCAGCTCGCTGCCCTGCTCCATCAGCTTTTCGTAGATGGCGGCGATGGTGGCCGGCGTGAAGCCGAAGGGCGTAAGCCACTCGAAGAGCACGCACTCAGCCGACGGCTGCATGAAGAGGTCGGCCAGGTCAATGGCGTCGTTCTTGACGATTTTCGCCAGCGTCTGCCTGATGGCTTCCTGATAGACGAAGCTGACCTCTTTCATCCATCCTGCCGTACGCACAATATTGTTGATGGCGCCTGGATTCATCTGCTCCAAGCGGGGGATGATGTCGAGGCGCAGCTGGTTGCGCTGCACGTCGGCCACGAGGTTGGTGCTGTCGGTGACATAGTCCTGATGGCGCTCCTTCAGCCATTGCTCTATCTCTCTCCTCCTGACGCAGAGCAGGGGCCGCACGATGTGGCCGTTGCGCTGTTTGATGCCCGTGAGGCCCTCGATGCCCGTGCCACGCACCAGGTTCAGCAGCACGGTCTCCACGCTGTCGTCCAGATGGTGGGCCACGCAGATGTTCTGGGCATCGATGTCACGCCGCAGCTGCTCGAAATAATGGTAGCGCAGCTGGCGTGCAGCCATTTCAATGCTCACTTGATGCAGCGATGCATAAGTCTTTGTGTCGAAATGCGTTAAGTGGATTGCAATGTCGTTCTTCTTGCACAGCTCGATGACGAACTTTTCGTCGCGGTCGCTCTCATCGCCACGCAGGTGGAAGTTGCAATGTACGGCCTCTATCCTATAGCCCAGCTCCTTCATGCACAGCAGCAGGCAGACGCTGTCGGCGCCTCCGCTCAGCGCCACCAGGTTCAGCTCGTCGTGCTTCAGCATCTCGTGTCGCTCAATATACTGGGCTATGGTGTATAGAAACCTCATTGGTATTAGGGGACGGTTTTTTGGTCCTTTTAAAATGATGGCGCAAAGATACAAACAATCCCGCAAACGGCCAAATATTCAATCGCTAATTTGAGGCCTTAACGTCACTCGCGTCACCGTCACCAACGTCACCAACGCTGTTGGCTGCTACGCTTCCCTGATCTGCGTCAGCTGAAATCTCAGCCCACGTTCGCTTTCCCTGAGTCTCAGGAGCCTCATTTTTTTGCTGCGGAGCCTCCGGAGTTCATTTTAACATTTGAAAATAATTGGTTCTTTTGCAATTTAGTTTGTATCGAACAAAACACTCAACAACAATGAAAAAGACATTTTTCTGGACCCTGCTGCTCACAGTGAGCATGACGGCCTGCAAGGGTGGCAAGTCTGGCGACGCAGCCACAGAAGAAAAGAAGAAGGCCGTGGGCCTGGCCATCGATGAGGAGCATTTCCCCGACCCTGGCCTGCGTGGTGCCATTGCCAAGACCAGCTCCGGTGAGGACGACATCCTGACCGACTACGAACTGGAGGACTTCTGGCTCCTTGACGTCAACTATGGTGACTAAAGGAAATCTACTGCTGCGACTCCCCTCAGCTAACGTCGCTGACGCTGGGTGAGCAGCCCGAGCTTGAGACACTCAACATCAACAACACAAACTTCTCGAGCATCGACGTGACACAATGTCCCAAGCTGAAGACGCTGCGCATGAAGGAAACGCCCATCGGTGCCGTCGGCCTGTCGGGCTGTCCCGAATTGGAGGAATTTGAGTGTGACCCCGTGCTTATACCAGGCCTTGACCTCTCGGCCTGCCCCAAAACCGGCTTTGTGGATTAATGTGAATTCGTCGAATTCACGTTACAATAAGTTCGGACGAACTGAATAGAAGAGACAAATTAAGATCAGATTTTATACTTTGTTTCTGAGAATCGTCATTATGTACGAAAAATGATGTACCTTTGTCGCCATTAGGATAGTTTTGCATGATTTGTAGGTTCTGCGTCAATTTGGGTGATAAACTGTTCTTGTAAAAATTGGCTATTTGTCTGGTAACCAACACTTTAGACGGCAAAATAAAGTTGTAGATGTGCGTATTTTTTCGTATCTTTGTATGTGAACTCAAAGAAGAAAAAGCGCCCATCTACAGTGCGCAAAGTTACGAAGAAATCTGGACTCTCGCAAGTAATTGGCCAGATAAAATCACAATTGAGTGCAAAATGTCATGCTTGGCACATCTGCCTTGACGGCATGACCAGTAACGAATCCTATACGATCTTTCATGCACATACCATAGGAAAGAGTGCCGTATGTCCATGTTGCGGAAGGCGTTCCGGGACGG
>JAGAAJ010000097.1 GCA_017615355.1 Prevotella sp. | reverse complement strand
TTGCCGCCTCCGCCAACTTTGACCCAACTATCATATGAGAAATCTGCGTTAGTGCCATTGCCGCCGTTGCCACCGTTGGCTGCGTTGCCGCCTGTGGCATTGACTGTGCCGCCACCGATGATGTAGAGCGTGTTGCCAGATGCCAGCTCGATACCGGCTCCTGCGCCAGTAGGAGCGGTGGCATTGGCTCCCGTGCAGGTGATGGTCACGCCTTCAGGCACGTAGAGATATACTGTACCCAGGATGGTCAGGCCGCTGCCGCCAGCGGTGCTGTTGGTGAACGAGAGGTTGCTGTTGGCGTAATAATACGTGGTGTTACCCTCGCTGCCGAGCGTCTGCCCCGTGGTGGAGCCTGTTAGGGCTGTCCAGTCGCCTGAGTTGGTATTCGTCATCGCACAGACCGCATTCCAATCGGCTTGTGCCCAAGCTCCCTGTGCAAACGCGCACAGCAGAGCGAAAATCAGTAAAAGTTTTTTTGTCATTGTATTGTTATTTGATATACTTTTCATTCCAATGGTATTTTTGCAGATTCTGAAAGCCGGAGGTTGCAAGAAAAGCCGTATTTTCCTAATAGTCATACACCAGCCCGTACTTCTCATGCAGTTCACGCAGCGTGCCGTCGGTCTTCATCTGCGTGATGAGGGCGTTGACGAGGTCGAGGAGGTCGTCCTGCCCCTTGCGCATCAGCACGCCGATCTCGCCGTGGGTGAAGGGCGTGGCGAGCAATGGGGCGGCAAGGCGCGGGTCGTTCTGCACGTACCACGGGGCTTCGGTGATCTCAGTGATCATCACATCGGCATCGCCTTCGGCCACCTTCGTGGGAATCTCCTCGTTTCGCGGCCAGACGATGATGGTAGAGTGGGGGAGGTTCTCGTTGGCGAACTTCTCGTTCAGTCCGCCCGGGTTCACCATCACGCGCACCTCGGGCTTGTCGATATCCTCCAGCGACTGGTAGGTGTCGGCATCAGCAGCACGACAGAGGATCGTCTTACCGTTGGCCAAGTAGCCGTCGCTCATCAGCATCGTTTCCTTGCGGGCGGCGGTGATGGTGATGCCTCCGATGGCGAGGTCGAAGGTCTGCGGAGTGGCCTGCACGTCAGCAGACAGTGTGGGCCACGAGGTCTGTACGAACTCGATGCCCACGTCTAACCGCTCGGCTATCTTCCCGGCCATATCGATGCCAAAGCCCCAGTATTCGCCGTCGCTTTCCTTGTAGGAAAGCGGACGATAGTCGCCTGTGGTTCCCACCAGCAACGTGCCGCGTTCGGTAATCCGCTCCACGGTGGGTTGTTCTCCATTGTTCGTCTTGCATGAGGCCAATGCCACCATGCAGAATAGGCTCAGCCATAGGGCGAGCAGGGAAGGTCTAAATAGCTTTTTCATTATCATTTAGTAGTTTTTTTTCTTATCCAAAAGTCATCTATGGAAGCTGTCTCAATGGGATGCCGCCCAGTGATGGTATAACTGATGCCCTGCTGTTGCAACTCGTCGAGGAAGGCATCGAGGTAGAGGTCGCTGCCGAACTGATGGATGAAGCTGATGCAGAACGAGCCGCTGACAGCCGCGACTTCAAGCAAGACAAGATAGGGCGTGTCGCTCTCGGTGCGGAGCTCACACACATATTGCTCGGCGGCTCCCAGATTGGCCTTGCCCACATAGCTCAGCGAGGCCGAGCCGCGCTGACGGGCGATGACCTTCACCTGTTGCGCCAAAGTATGGTGACGATCCTCCAAGGTAGGCAGCCGGTCCAAGAGATCCATGCGGTCAGCGGCCTGCCAGAATTGCGCCCGTAAGATATCGGGTGTGGTATACTGTGCCACCGTACGGCGCATCTCGGCCACCTGCTTTTCGATGTCCCAGTCTTGCATCTGTATCGTGAACCTGAGGCTGATGCCGCCCGCTAAAGATTGGTGCGACAAGGGTGTGCCGAGGGCTTTGCGCATATTGACGGCCACCGCTACGGCAGGCGGAGCCTCATTACCGCTGGGGTGCAGATGGGCAATGGCCATGTTCAGCAAAAGCGAGAGCCACACGACGGGTGTGCCTTGGCATGCTCGGATTTTCGCCATCATCTGTTCCTCGTCGATGAGGATATGCACAGTCTCGTGCCTGTCTGTGATGGGTGCGATGGGGTTCTCGGCGATATTGAGAACCTCCGGAAACACGGATGGCGTCGGTTGGCTTGGCAGCTCAGGGTGCGGCATCGTGGCAGGATCGGTCCATTCTGCTTCATCGATGACATCTCCAGCCACCCACACCCCTTCACAGCTCAGATTGCCGTCGTAGCGCCGTCGGCAATATTCATAGAGTAGCGTGCGGAACAAATGGTAGGCTCCCGTGCCGTCGGTCAGCGCATGGGAAAAGTCGAAAGCGATGCAGTTGTCCCACCAGGCAAAGGACAGCAGGTGGCCATTGGTCTCGGGACTCATCAATGTCAGAGGCTTGCGCCTGTCGCCGACCACCCACGGCAACGGATTGTCGTCGAAGGCCGCATGCTCGACGCCCTGTTCGTCGTTGTAGACGCCAAGCTTGACGCAGAAGTATGGATACCGCTTCTGTGTATCGGCCACCGCCTCACGGAGCAGTTGCCCGTCCACAGCGTCCTTCATGAGAAGTGTCAGACGCACGGTCATTGGCGACTTCTCGTCGGCGCGATACAGGTGGAATCGTTCACTATGTAGTTGTCTCATAGATAATTAGTATTGATACTTCCTTCTCAGCGCCACCATAAATATACTCCCGACGACAGCTGCCATCAGTTCGGCAAAGACAATGGCATACCAGATGCCGTTAACGCCAAGCAGCAGGGGTAACAGGAGTACTGCGCCAAGTTCAAACACAAAAGTACGCAAAAAAGAGATTAGTGCCGACACCTGCCCGTTGTTCAAAGCGGTGAAGAAGGCCGAGCTGAACACAGCCAAACCCGTGAACAGATAGCAGACGGACACAATCCGAAACGCGTGTACGGCATCCGGCAGCAGATACGGTGCGTCTTGCAAAAACAAGACGGAAAACGGATGGGCCAACGCTTCGGAAAGGACAAACATCGCAACGGAGGTAATACCGATGAGCGTCAGACTCCTTTTTAGCAGGTTCCTGAGCTCATCGTGATTCTGGGCGCCGTAATGATAGCTGAACACCGATCCTATCCCGTTGGAATAGCCAACGAATAGGGCGGTGAAGATCAGGCTGACATACATAAGCAGGCCATAGATGACAACGCCGTCTTCTCCCGCATACTTAAGCAGCTGTATGTTATAGACAATCGCTACAATGGACCAGGCGGCTTCGGCCATGAATTCCGAGGAACCGTTGGTCATGCTTTTCACAATCGCCTTGCCGTTCCAAACAGGCTTCACCAGTCTCAGGAGACTGTCGTTCTTCCGCATGAAATAAATGAGAGGAATCAGGCCGCCCACAAGTTGGCTTAGGGCCGAGGCTGCCGCTGCACCTGCCAATCCCCATTTGAAACCGAGGATGAAAAGCGCGTCGAAGGCGATGTTACTCAGTCCTGCGAGCACGGTGATGAGAAGCCCCAGCCTCGGTTTTTCGGCAGTGACGAAGAAAAGCTGGAACTCATACAACAATATCCACGCGGGCAGCGCCAGGATGAAGATCCGTCCGTACAGCACGGTGTCTTCAAGGAGCTGCCCTTCCGCACCCAAAAGGGATGCGATGGGACGCATGAAGATGAATCCCGCCATCATCATCAAAACACCCAGGCAAGCCGAAACCAGCACAATCAGGGAGAACAGACGATTCGCTTGCTCCTGGTTCTTTTCTCCTAACGTCTTTGCAATCAGTGCACTGCCTCCCACGCCGAACATATAGCCGATGGTTCCGAGGATACCCAGTATGGGCATGATCAGGTTGATGGCCGCAAATTCCGTCTTGCCCACGAAATTCGCGACGAAATAGCCGTCCACGATGATGTACAGGGAAAGAAAGATGTTCATCACAATGGTGGGCAACGTAAACCGCAGCAGCTTACCGTAAGTAAAGTGTTCCGATAAATGGATTCGGGATTTCATCTTTTATCTGAAGATTAAACCGTGAGTTTATAAATCTCGCTGACGTGGACGAATCCGCCATCTACTTGATAGAGTAAACCTTCTTTCCTTCAAAGTAAGTCGCAGCGGGCTTGGCTTCGTGGATTTCTGTCTCAGGGCAGGAGAGCACGTCCTTGTCCACCAGCAAGAAGTCAGCATACTTGCCTTCGCTGATGCTGCCTCTTTCCTTTTCGATGAGCATCTGCTTGGCCATGTTGATGGTAAGGGAGACGAGGGCCTGTTCGCGGGTGAGGAGCTCTTCAGGCCACCAGGGGGCGCCATCCTTTTCACCGTAAAGCATGCCTGTCACCGCGAGTTCCATACTGCCAAACGGGTCGTCGGGACTACCGCTCAGCGCAGGGAAGTCAGAGTGGGAGGTTACCGTGATGCCGTTGTCGAAAT
>JAGAAJ010000009.1 GCA_017615355.1 Prevotella sp. | reverse complement strand
GGCCAGATGTTTGCCTCGGGCTTCCTTCAGATTCCGTCTCGCGGCGGACACCCTTGCCTCCGGCTGGACGCTTCCCGCTATAAGGGCGCGTTAGGGACTTACACCCGTTAGAGTACGTTCGTGCTGGACGAACCAAAAAAAGAGTGCCGGTCGCAATGACCAGCACTCTTTTTTATAAAGATGTAGGATAGGGATTACTTGCGAACCACCTTAAGCGCCTTCACAGTGCCGTTGGCATTGCGTGTCTGCTTGATGAGCAGGCCCTTCTGGGAGGCGGTCACCTTGCGGCCCTGGAGGTCGTAGAAGTCAAGGCTGTGGGATTCGTCGGCATCCAGGATGCTGATGCCTGAGGGGTCGAAGTCGGCAATCGGGCACTTGGCGCCGTTGATGACGGCACCCGTCTCGCTGTCGAGCAGCAGCGCCACTACGGTGAGCTTGGACTTGTCCTGCACCAGCGTGTTGCCGGCGATGTCGCAGGTGTAGCTGTACTGCTGCGTCTGGTCTTTCCTCAGCGGCAGGGCGACAGAGTGGTCGATACCCTTGTCGGCACCCCATGCGCCAACGGCCACATGATTGTACTCCATGCCATAGACGATGTTGGGCAGGTTTTCTATAGGCTTGAGGTTGGGGTCGCCGGAGCCCATGCCTGTATAGTTGTTGTTCTGCGCCCAATCCGAGCCTTCGCCCTTCAGCCCGTCGGCCACGAGGAGATAGCCTATCAGGTAGGGGGAGGTGTCGCCCTGGGTGATGTCTATGCCGAAGGTGGTCTGTGTGTTAACCCGGATTTTGGTCTGCTCCATATCCCTCCAGATGGCGGTGGCCTCGATGGAGCCTATGACGGGCTCAGCCAGGAGGCGTTCCACGTCGTCGGCAATGCCGAAGGGCTTCTGAGCCGGGCTGCTACCCCAATAGGGATCCATCACGGGACCACGATTGATGACGCAGCTGGGATAGCCATTGGCAAGCCATAGGATGAAGGTATAGTCCTCACAATACATCGGGTCGCCCATGTGTGCGGCAATGGTGATGACACGGTCGCCAAACTGATTGTTGAGCATGTCGAGGCCCACGATGCCTCGCGTACACCAGCCGCACCAGGCACCGGTGAATTCCTCGACCACCAAGCGGTGTGACTGGGCCGTCGAGGCAGTGACGAGGGTGGCGCTGGCGGTGTGTTCAGGTGCCTCGTTGGGATGTCCGTTGACATGGGTGATATCGATGACGGCCTCCCTGATGCCTGTCTGTGATGTGCCTGTGAAGGCGACTGGCAGCATGAAGATTTCTCCGATGCGGCTGGAGGGGACGGGGAGTGTATAGGTCTGCGAGCCCTGTGACACGCCGTCGATGGTGACCTCGTAGGTGAGGCTGCGGACGGGCTCGGCGCCCCTGTTCTGGCAGCTGACATCGACTGTGCGCTGGCTGCCGGTGTTGAGATAGACCTTGCCCAGAGGCGTGGGAACGACCACATACTGGTAGTTGCCAGTAGCGGGCACGATGGTAAATTCTGTGACATACGTGCCGTCTTCATATTTCAACTGGGTGCTGCCCAGCTCGTTGCCATCGTAGATAATTTTCCGGGGCGAGTCGAAATCGCAGCCGATGAGCACCAGCGAGGAGAGGCGGAAGAGAGAGTGACCTTTGAAGGTGGACTGCTTGACAACGAGGTTGTCGCCGCTGGGCTGGTTGTTGTTGCCAATGGCGGTGTAGCCAAGACAGGTGACGCTGGTGTTGTCGATGGTGAAGTCGTTGCCATGTACCCAGAAGTCAAACCAGGTGGAACTGGTGGTGAGGGTGCCATCGCCGGTGATGGTGATTGACTGTCTGGGTGCGATGACGACGTGGCCCTGGGTATAGACCTTGTTGTCGCCGACGAGCTGCAGGGTGACATCATCGTAGAAGTCGAAGAGGCAGCCCTCCTGCATGTCGCTGTTGGTGACGAGGTTGGTGAGGGTGACGGTGCGTCCGTTCTTGGCTATCTTGAAACTGCCTGAGGTGATGTCGGGGAAGTCGGCCTTGGTGTATCGTTTGCCGGTGTAGAGCATTTGGTCGCGGAAATAGAGGTTGGTCTTCTTCACGACGGGCGCCTCGTAGACCATCTGTATGATGGCTTGGTGGGTCTCGCTGCCGATGGTGACGGTGAGACGGGCCTCGAGGCTGCCATAGCTCTTGATCTGGGCGACGTCGAACATCACCTGTGCCTGGCCGTTGGCGTCGGTGGTGAATGTCTTCTCAGCTGGCTGACCGAGCGTCATGGCTACACAATCGCCACCCATGCACCACTGGAGCCGTGCGTCCTGAAGGGTGCTGCTGAGTATCTCGAGGGTGGCCCTGCCCTGCTGCTGACTGCCGTCGAGGGTGGTGACGAGCAGGCCCTTGGCACCGCTGCCGACAGGATTGGTCTCGGCTATGACGTCGCCATACTCGTTCTCGTCGGCCTCGATGATGATGCTGGCATAGTCGGGCTGCAGCTCACCCTGATAGCTAAGGCCGAAGGTCGGGTTGTCGGGTGTTGAGGACTTGACGACGGCGGTCTGTGCAGCGTTCATGATTTCACCGCTCTTGGTGTCGATGAGCAGGGTAACGATGCGGATGTTCTTCGGGTTCTGAATGTTCTTGGGCAGGTTGAAGGCGTAGGTGTAGTTGTAGGCCTTGCCCTCCTCGATGGTGGCGGGTATGCTGCTCTTCAGTCCGTCGGCATCGGTGTAGACGGCACGTGCCACATCATTGAACAAGACGGACACCAAGCCACCCTGCTGCGACCAGGCGTACATATAGTCGTCGGGCGACAACGAGAAGCCGTCGTAGAAATTCTTCTGGGAATAGGGGCCTACCTGGTCTTCCACCACGACATAGGCGATGCGATAATTGTCCTGTCCCTTGTCGCTGAAGCCGAAGGTGGTCTGCGTGGTGACGGTGACGGCCGAGCTGTCGCTCCTGGCGAAGCAGGCGCTGGCGCTGATGGTGGCCTCGGCGCTGTTCTTCAGGTATTCCACGATGGTACGCATGGCGGGATAGTCGGGGTCGAATGTCTCCTGACGGTTGATGATGCAGCTGGGATAGGAGCTGAAGCGGTTGGCCACGCCTTCATAGTTCAGCCAGTTGGACATCTCGTCGTTATTATGTATGCCAATGGCAATGAAGTTGTCGGGATATTCCCTGTTCATGCGGTCGATGGTCTCCAAGCCTCTGACACACCAGCCGCACCAAGTGCCGGTGGCTTCCTCCATCACAACGCGGCGGGGATAGAAGGTGGTGGCAGGCATCTGGAAGGTGAAGGTGCCCGTACTGTTCGACGGGACGGCATCCTCCTGACCGTCGATGTTGGTCACCGAGTAGTCAATGGAGTGGTTCCTGCCCTTGACGCCGGTAGGCAATTCGATGGTGATGACCTCCGACTTGCCGCCAGCCAGCTGGGTGTTGGCGGTGAAGCTCGTCTGCGGATTGCCGTCGAGCGACCAGTTGAAGGTGTACCTGTTGATGATCTTCGGCGTGCAGTTGGTCACCCTGGCCTTCAGCTTCATGGGCGTCTCTGCAGTCAGCACCTCTAAGTTGCTGATCTGGATGTCGGTGGGCAGGTTGTTGCCGGTAATGATGATGCGCAGGGGCAGGTTGCCGGGGAAGTCACTTGTCATATTGACGAACGTGCCCACGAATGCCGCGTTCACACCGGCGCCGGAGCCCATGACTCGCATGTAGAAACCGTCGGGCGAGGGTTCCTCAGCGGCAGAGAAACGGGTGGTAATGTCCTGATAGCGGCCCAAGCCAACGAACAGCTCCTCGCCGGTGATGGTGAACGGCTCGTCCAGGGTCACGGTGTTCCAGTCCCAGCTGCCAGCCTCCATATCCAAGGTCTGCTTGACGAGGTAGTCCTTGTCCCTGGTGGTGATGAACAGGTAGTCATAGCCCCAATAGCAAGAGTTGAAGCGCAGGCCGCTGATGGTGTTGCCCTTCAGGGGTGCCAGGGTCTCGGCAGGTATGCGGATGGCATACTCGCCATCGTTATCGCCAATGTAGAAAGGCACCGGATCGCCATCCAGCTCGTCGTGGGTGTTGTAGCCCCACTCAATGCCGGTGAAGACGGGTTCCTGGTCTTCAACGAACTTCCAATCCCTCCACTCGGAGTTCTTCCAATTGTTCAGCGAGCCTTTGGGAATATGGATGGTCACCTGAGGATTGACGACGAAGTCGCCGTCCTGCCAACTGAAGACGGGCGGCTCGCTGGTGAGGAAGTAGACGTCGCGGAGTGAGGGCATCGACTCGCCATACCACCTGGGGTAGGACGACATGGTAAAGGAGTTCGGATTGTTGAAGCGGATGGTAGCAACCTCCTGACTATAGAATAACGCACCCTCCTGAACACTTGCCAACGTGCTGGGGAACACGATGCTCTTCAGCCTGGGAGCACCGAGCACGAAATCCATCCGATTGACGCCCTCGCGCAGGTCGTATTCGACAAGATTCGCGCAGTTGCTGGCATAAGGGGCATAGTACATGGACGTGGAAAGAGAGGTGAGATCCGGATTGTTGCCGAAGGCAGCATCGAGGGCCTTGTAGAGCCGGTAGTCCTGACCATCATAGGTGACGGCATCGGGCAGACGGATATCGCCCTTGTAGTTGCCAGTGGCAGGAGGCACTAAGAGGGCACGACGCCTGCCATTGACTGAGTAGAGGTCATAGGTGATGCCGCCGATGGTATGCAAGCCCAGGTCTACCGTGTTCTTCTCAGTATCCGACAGCGGGAAACAGCGCATCTTGACCAAATAGTCAAGGACGGTCAGCTCAACATAGTACTCAGAGGCACCGCGGTCGGGTTCCCATTCATCCGAGGCGCTGGCACGGCTGATGGGCAGGATGCGGTAGGTGCCTGGGGCGAGGGTCTTGTCGATGGAGAAGTCGGCGCTGAACCATAGCGTCTCATCACCCTGGAAGTCACGCTCGTCCTGCCAGAGCACCTTCATCAACTGGTCGTTGAGGTCGTAGAGGCCCACGCCTATCTGGAGTCTTGATGGGTCAGCGCTGGCATTTTTCACGTTACCACCCACCCAGAGATACATCTTGCCTTCGCTATCATAGGCATAGTACCTGCTATCCATAGTGTAGAGATAGCTAATCTCAGCCGGGGCAGTCTCGACGGGATCGTTGACAGAGGAGTGGATGCCGATGGTGGCACAGTGAGCCTGGCTGTAGACAGCGTCGCCCACGTCGAGATTTGTCAGCAGGAAATAGCCGTCGCCCTGGCCTCCCCAGCCCCAGTTCACATAGAAGCAGCCGTCCTGATAGCCATGCAGCACGAAGGTGTGGCCTGCATAGTCGGTGGTGTATCCATTGTAGATGACGGGCCGGCCGGCTTTCAGCTCGTCGTAGAGCAGCTCCTCCCAACTGTCAGCAGAATAGTCGTTGCTATAGACGAAGCGCACATCACGGCTATAGCCGAATACCCGCTTCAGCGCATTCACCTCCTGCTCAGGTATTGCTCCCGAGGCATCCAGGCCATAGTCCATACCGACGGCCTGGCCGCAGTATAGCATCAAGCGGGCAATGTCATCGGTGGTCATATTGCCCCAGTTGAACGTTGTAGGCTCCAGTCGGGGCAATCTCAGCTGCAACGTCTGAGTAATCAGCTGTTCTACCGCCGATGTAGGTCCCTCAGGCCAACGGGTGTAGTTGATGACCTGTGCGAGGGCCGTTGCCACACAACCCGTCAGACAACGGATGCCATTCACCTCAGGGCATTGGTTGTTGTAGGGTGCCCACTGGGCCCATCGTGTCTGCATCAGCGGCTCGATGGCCTGACGAGACGCACGTGCCTTTTTCTCTTGGCCAGCAGTCAGCAGGCTACGGCTTCGTGCTGTACGCTCGTAGCTCTCCAACAGCCACTTTAAACCGTCGGGCATGTTGGCAGGGTCGATATTTCCCTGGTCTGACCATCCCAGAATCTCAGGCATCTGGTCGTTACCACTTACTACAACGAAACCACCTTCTGCCGCATTAAAGATGTAATACCCCTTTTCCTTACCTTCTGCTGCAGGCACAAAATTCTTGCCCGGCTTCAGGAGGCTGGCCTTCTTCAGGGCTACTTCCTTCGTGACACTCTCGGCATTAGCCAGCGCGGCAATCATTACCGCCATGACGAATAGAACAAGCTTTTTCATATCGATGGGTTAGTAATATAGATTTTGCTGCAAATTTAGACAAAATTTTTTAAATGACTGGCCTTTTAAGACAAAAACTTAACCAAATTGCAAAAAAAAGAGTGCCGGTCACAATGACCAGCACTCTCTTTATAAAGATGTAGGATAGGGATTACTTGCGAACCACCTTAACGGTCTTCACAGTGCCGTTGGCATTGCGTGTCTGCTTGATGAGCAGGCCCTTGGCGCTGGCGTCAGCCACACGACCCTGCATGTCGTAGTATACGGCATTGTTGTTGGCATTGATATCGTTGATGCCAACGACCGTCGGGTCGTAGTCAGGATTCTCCATCCAAACAATGTTCGACTTGTTGACCTCGCCACCACCGCGGTAGATGGTCTGGATACCAACCTTCGACCATGTAGCAAGCTCGTCAACGCCCTGATTCAGGTAGACGGTGCTGGTAAAGATATCCCAACCATCGCTGAAGCCATAAGGAATCTCGGTTAAGTCCTCATCCAGTTTCTCATAGAGGTCTGCATCGAGTGTAAGTGCCTGCTCAACGCCACCCTTCTCGAAGAATATCTGATAACTGGTCTTGGCGCCAATGATGGGGTTACCTTCGGTATCCTCAAGAAGAATATTGAAGTTCACCTTCGGATAGCCGCCAGTAGTCACCAAATTGGTAATTTCGGGATCGACAGGCGTAGCAGCCACGTCGTTCAGCTTGGTCAGCACGACGTCGACGTATTCGTCCATATATTCTTCGTCCGAAGGATCCTCATAGGTCACGAAGCCGTCAGCAGAGGTGAACGTGCCAGCCTCGGCGTCATAGGTGAAGGTTGCGCCAGAGAAGAATACCTCATAGTCGGTGCCCCAGAAAGTGAAGATGCCCAGATAGGTTTCGGGAATGGTGAGGGTAGTGCCCTCGAGGGTGCCAACCACCCAAGCCTCAGGAACATAGTCGCTCAGACCCTGGATGTAGACCTGACCCTCGCCATAGAAGCCAGCCTGAACCTCCTTTGTCACATCCTCCTCAAAGTAGGTGTCGAAGCCTTTGAACTGATAAGCCTCAGTGACCAGATCCTCGGGAGCCTCAACTACCTCGGGAACCTCAGGTTTCTCCTTCGTGATGACCACGTCGTAATAGTAATCGTAGTAGCTAATCTTGTTCTGCTTGCCATTGAGGATAATCCATTGGTCGGTGGTCAGAGACTGATCCTCGACATTGAGGTCGAACACCACGTCGGCAATCTCATCAGCATCGTAGTCGTAGCCCACAAAGAAGAGGTTGTATGTATCTGCGAATGTGCCGTAGAACTGACCGGTGGGGAACGTAACAGTCATGGAAGCCAGGTCAATAGTACCCTTCACCCAAGCCTCGGGGATGTACTCGCAGAGACCCTGGATGTAGGCATCGGTGCCCTTGTAGCCAACCTGCAACTCTCTAGCGCGAATCTTGCCATTGTAAGAATTGCAGCTGAGATATGCTGTGAAGGGCTCGAGTTCCTCAGGAGCAACCACGGGATCGGGCAGTTCAATAGCACCAGGTGTGTAGGTGGCCTCATAGAAGTAATCATACAGGCCTGTAGCGTCCTTGACACCGGACTCACCATAGAAAGTATTCTCCACAAGCGAAATCACGCCACTCTCAGCATCGAAATTAAACACAATGTTTTCAGCATCAATGATGTAACCCTCATCATCAACGTCGAGAGCAACGAGATACTCCTTGCCATATTCATCTACACCGACAAATTGACCGCTAGGAATAACAATCTGATTGTTGGCATTCAGCGTACCCTTCACGTAGGCATCGGGGAAGTAGTAAGCCAAGCCCTGCAAATAGACATCATTACCGTCGAAAGCTACGAACTTGGTATCTTCAATATCGAGATCACCTTGGCTGGTAGCACCAGCAGCGGTCAGGGTGTACTCCATAGGCTCTACACCCTCGGGCAGCTCGACGATGCCATCAATGAAATAGAAGAACTGCAGCTCGGGAACGTCCTCGTTGTCAGTAACGTTCTTGAGAGCACCTGCAGGAATGGTCAGTGTATATTCACCATTCACGGTAGTATCGTCGAATGTGATTACAGCAGCATTTCCTTCAACCTTGATAGCTGCAGTCTGCGAATCACCATTAGTAGTGTTCAACAGCGTAGCTTTTGCGCCTTCAGCGGCTTCAATATCATAGTTGTAGAATTTAATGCTGAACAAATTCAGGGCATCCACCTCGCCTTCAGCGGGAGTAATGATGTAGTCAGGTGCAGCACCAAACTGGATGTCGTCGACGAGCAGATAGAACATGTCAGTACAGTCGAAATGACAAATAGCCACATAGCCCTCCTGTCCTTCATATTTACTCAAATCAACAACATACTGATACCATGTGCCCTGGGTCTTATTGGGTGAACGGAAAGCACCACGTGAATTAGCCGGTGCATTTGTACGAGATGCAGTCATTGTCCATTCATCGATCTTCTCAAAATCGGCCTTATCAGTATTGCCCTTCGTCGAAACGAATACGCCAAAATGCTCAGCAGCATACTTGGCATCCTGTGCACATGCCCAGAACGTGATGCAGCCACCCAGTGTTCTCTGCGGAGAAACGAGATAGTTTTCGGGAGTCAGAGCACCTACACTATTTGCATAACTCTGCGAGAGTGCACAATCGACAGATCCGTTATGGCCCAAGCCCTCGCTCATCAACTCTGAAGCAAGTGTCCAAGTATATCCGTCACCATCACCATCAATGGTGGTCCAGTCACCCAGAGTGCTGTCCTCAAAGTCATAGACAGCATTTGGATCTACGCTAGCATTATAGAAAACTTCAATCTTCTGGATACGAGCCTGTCCACTGGGGACAGTGAAAGTTACTGTATTACTACTTCCAGTCCACGTACCTACCTTATCAGCAAACACGTAGGTTTCTAAATCGGACTCCAAATTCATCTGATTGGCACTACCCGTGAAGGTGAACACTATCTTTTTGATAGGCTCGCCAGAAGAAGTGATGGTCAACGTGTTGCCGGCATACATGCGCAATGCACTGCCACTGGTGTAATACTTCGGGCTGTTGCTCTCGTTAGTGCCTGCAGAAAGGGTACCAGTGACCTCAAAATTAATATTTATCGACTCAACATCTTCCTCATTTTCATAGCCCTGTTCAGCAGCTACCCAAACAATGCCCTTAGCGTAATTCTTGATGTGGAACCACTGGATTTCAGTTGCGTTGGTCTCACCGCCACAAGTATAAACGCTTTGGATGCCAATATTATTCCAATCAGAGGAGAAAAGATCGTTCAGATAAATCTGCGTGTCATAGAAATCATAGTTCTCTGTGAATCCGTAAGGAATCTCCGTCAGATTTTCTGTCAGCTTAATATGCGTTTCGGGTGTAAACGTCAGAGGAGTAATTACGCCTTCCACATCGGTATAAATAATGTATGACAACCCAGATGCCAAAAGACCATTATTATCAACATCCACTACAGGTACGTTGAAATTGATATACCAACCGTACATACTTTCTTGCAAAGCAGTAATCTGAGGGTTGGCAGGCATAGTTGCCTTCTCTAACACAGGTTTGATAACTGCCGAAGCATACCAGTCGAAATAATAGTCCGGATTATCAACCAAGAAGAACTCGTTCTTTAAAGTCATGGTAAGTTTTGCTGCATCAAAACTGAATACCACGTCTTCTTCTACAAGCGAATTAAGGTACATGTCGTAGTAGCCGGCATATTGTCCAAAGTACTGTCCATAGGGGAAAGTAACGGTCATAGAAGAAAGGTCGAGAGTACCTTGTATCCATGCATCAGGCAAAAAGGTGGAAATACCTTTTACATAGACATCCAGGCCATCATAGCCAACATTGACAGGATGAGACAAGCTGTTACCATCTTTATCAGCATAAATGATAACACACTCTTTCGTTTTAAGTCCCTCAGGAAGCTTTTTAACTTTGGAAGCCTTTAAACTAGGAAGTGTTTGCTGCCCATTAAGCACTAAGGATTTTTTCAAGAAATCTTGCGGAGCAGCAAGTTGCCTCTTCGGTCCAGCGGCAAAAGCCACCATGACGCTCAGAAGAGCAATCAGCATGAATGTAAATTTCTTCATAAGCTAATTTGTTAATTTAGTGAATAAATAATAAAGTTAGGTTTTTGCTTTTTTATCATTACAAAACGCAAAGTTATACATTTTTGTTGTTTCTCGCAAGAAAGAAGATGATTTTTATTTGAAAAAAATGTAATTTTGTGACAATTGAGACGTTATTTACAAAAAATGATTCAACTTTAACATGGTTGAAGAGCTATAAGAAGGATATTATAAGATGGAAAGAACGCACCCTCTCGACAAATTCCACTATTGCCCGGTCTGTGGCAGCGGGGCCTTTATTATAAATAATGTGAAGAGCAAGAAGTGCAGCCATTGCGGCTTCACCTACTATGCCAACCCGTCGTCGGCTACGGCGGCGTTTATCATCCGCAACGGTTGCCTCTTGGTGGCAAGGCGGGCAAAGGAGCCGGCAAAGGGCACGCTGGACCTGCCCGGCGGCTTTGTTGACATGGACGAGACGGTGGAAGAAGGAATGATGCGTGAGATCCGAGAGGAGACGGGCCTGGAGGCACGCAGTCTCCATTATCTGTTCTCATTGCCCAACCTCTATGAGTATTCCGGCATGATCATCCACACCCTCGACATGTTCTTCACAGCCGAGGTGGACGACGACGCCGTAGCCCATGCCGACGACGACGCAGCCTCCCTGCAATGGATACCGCTGAGCGAGGTGCAACCTGCACACTTCGGTCTCAACAGCATCCGCCGGGGAGTAGAGAGGTTTATCAAGGAGTTGTTACCCCGCCCCTAGGGGAGTTTACTTATTCGGGGAAAGGATGCGCTGATACTCCTCGGGATTGTTGAGCAGGCGCTCGGCCTCCATGAGCTGTTTGTCATAGTTGAGACCGGCCTCAAGGTAGCCGCGCTGATAGTAATAAGCTGAGATGATGTCGAGCTCAAGCATCTGCTGGACGTCCTTGCGATGGCGGTCGAGCTCGGTGGCCACGTCGTGGTGCAGCTTGTCCTTGAGGGCATCGAAGGTGTCCTGCAGCTCGTCGTAATATCCCTCGAACTTTGCAGCCTTGACCAGCTCGTCGAACTGTTTGCGGCTGAGGTTGTCATAAGTAAAACCGCTGTCGATGACACGCTGGCGGAACTCCTGCCAGTCCTCTTCCGTCAGATGGAACTCCTTCGGCTGGGCTATCTGCTCATGGCGGGCGATGTAGTCGACAATGTAGTCAAACATCACCTCGGTGGAGTCGAGGCCGCTCGTTGCCAGATAATAGGAGATGTTCGACATGGTGTCGGTCTTGATTTCAATGTCGGGCTTGATGCCGCCGCCGTCGCGTACCTCGCGTCCGTTGCGGGTGTGGAAGACATGCGTCAACGAGTCGGCGATGTGCTCGGTATAGGCGGCACCCGTCTCACGATTGTAGTTGATGGCCTGTATGCAACGGCCCGAAGGGATGTAGTATTTCGACGTAGTGATCTTCACGTTGGCGTTATACGGCAGGTCGAGCGGCACCTGCACGAGACCCTTGCCATAGGTGCGTGTGCCCATGACGACGGCACGGTCCAAGTCCTGCAAGGCACCGCTGGTGATCTCGCTGGCCGAGGCCGTCTCGCCATTCACCAGGACGACGAGCGGCATCACCGTGTCGACTGGCTCCAAGCGTGTCTTGTAGGCACGACTGGCCTGCTCCACCTTGCCGCGATTCTCCACCACCATCTGCTCCTGCGGCACCCAGATATTGACGGTGTTCACAGCCTCCATCTCCGAGCCGCCGCCATTGCTGCGCAGGTCGAAGACCATTGCCTTGGCACCCTGATGCTTCAGCTCGACGAAGGCACGGCGCACCTCCTTCGAGCAGTCCTCGGTAAACTGATTGAGGTTGATGTAGCCGATTGAGTCGGGCCTCATGCCATAGTAGGGCAGCTCGGGCATCTTGATATTGCGGCGGGTGATGCGGAATTTCATCTCCTTGCCGGTGGAAGGGCGCTTCACCTTGAGCACGAAGGTGGTGCCGGCATCGCCACGCAGGTGGCTACTGACATAGCTCACGCTCTTATCGGTCATCACTGAGTCGTCGATAGTCAAGATGATGTCGCCCTTCTTCAGGCCCACCTCAGCGGCAGGCATTCCCTCATAGGGCTCGTCGATGACGACACGCTTCAGCCTGGTGTGATACTTCACCAAGGCGCCGATGCCCGCATATTTGCCTGTGAGCATCATCTCCAGCTCGTTTTTCTTCTCCTCAGGGAAATATTCGGTGTAGGGGTCGAGCGAGCGCAGCATCCCCTTGATGCCCGCCGTCATCGTCTGCCCCGGGTCGAGCGAGTCCACATAGAAGAGGTCCAGCTGGCTGTAGAGGGTGTTGAAAATCTCCAAGTTCTTCCCCACCTCGAGGTTATGATTCTGTGCCTTCGCAGTTGTCAGCGACAAAAGGCCGACAAGCAGCAACATTCCTTTTCGTATCATTTGTGTTTTCACCATTTTGGTTGTTTAAGTTGTCTTCAATAAAACAAGCGTGTTGTTTTTTAGTAGCTGACGGAGCAGTCGATGCTCTCGGCACGTACCAAGGTAGCGATGCGGTCGAGCTGTTCGTGGGTGGCTTTCAGCAGACCCTGCGTAGGCGTCTCGCGGTCGATGGTGTAGATCATCACCTGGCGCGGCTGTATCTCCTTGATGGCCTCGAGCCAGGGCAGCACATACTCGTCGCCCGTATTGTCGACATTCTCGCCGTTGCAGTTGCCCTGCATGAACATGCTCTGGATGATGACACGCCCATTGAAGGCCTTCAGACGCTCAATGACCTGCTGAACATCGTAGGTGCCCTGCGGATGGTCGACACGCCGGATGTACTCAGGCGAAACGGTGTCGAGTTTCAGGATGTTGTTATCCACACGCAGAAGGGCATCGTGCACCTGCTGACGGTGAATGAGCGTAGAATTGCTCAGCACGCTAACCTTGGCCTCGGGACAATATTTGTCGCGAAGAGCGATGACATCGTCGATGATTTCAGCAAAATGCGGATGACACGTCGGCTCGCCATTGCCGGCAAAGGTAAGCACGTCGGGCATACGTCCCTCGGCCTGCATCTGCTGCAGTCGCTGCTCCAGGGCTTCGGCCACCTCCTGCCGTGTGGGCATAGGAAGCTGCGGACGGTGTGCCTCGTTGAAACCGCACTCACAATAGATGCAGTCGAAGGAGCACACCTTGCCGTCGGCAGGCAGCAGATTGATGCCAAGCGACAGGCCGAGACGGCGGCTATGAACAGGGCCGAAGATGGGTGAGGGATAGATGACGGTACTCATGACAAATCAGATAATCTCCATTTGATGGAGGAAGATAAGCAAGATGCAGATGGGGCAGACATAGCGCACGCAGAACAGATAGACGCCGATGAAACGTCCACGCAGCGTGCCGTTGTTGGTCAGCTCCTCGCGTACAATATATTTAGGTACGTACCAGCCCACGAACAAGCTGGTAAGGAATCCGCCAAGCGGCAGGAAAATCTGTCCCGTGGTGAAGTCGAAGAGATCGAAGAGCGAGCGTCCGAAGAGCGACAGCTCAGCATGACAGAACGACAACGAACAGAAAATGCCAAGGATGCTGCCCACGGCGGTAACGATGGCGGCAGCCTTCTGGCGTGACTGATGAAACTCCTCATGAATGAAGGCGGTGCACACCTCATGCAGCGAGATGAGCGACGTCAGCGCAGCCACCGACAGCAACAGATAGAACAGCAACGCCATGATGTGACCTAAGAGGGGCACACCGGCGAAAGCCTCGTTGAACACATTGGGCAGGGTGATGAACACCAGCGAAGGACCGGCGCTCACATCACCACCCACGCTGAACACAGCGGGGAAAATCATCAAGCCCGCCATAATGGCGATGAGCGTATCGATGGCCACAATCTGCGTGGCCGACTTCACCAAATGCGTATCGCGTTTGAAATAGCTGGCATAGGTGACAAGGCAGCCCATACCGAGCGATAGCGAGTAGAAAGCCTGGCCTAATGCACCAAGGAACACGCCGGAGTCGACCTTGGAAAAGTCGGGGCTGAACAGGAACTTGATGCCCTGCCCTGCTCCAGGCAACAGACACGACGCCACGGCTATGACCACCAGCAACAGGAACAGCAGCGGCATCATCAGCTTCGAGGCACGTTCGATACCCTTCTCCACACCACGTGACACAACGAAATGAGAGATGCCGAAGAACACGACGAGCCACACTACGGGCATCCACGGATTCTTTACGAAAGTATCGAAATAGCTGGCCACACTCTTGGCATCGCCGCTAAGGCCCTCGCCCACCGAGGCGGTGACATACTGCAGGCACCAGCCCGAGACAACGCTGTAATAGCTGACGATGAGAAAGCCTGTGAACACGCCGAAATAGCCGATGAAACGCCAAGGAGTGCCGTTGGCCAGCGTGGAGTAGGCACGTGCCGCATTGGCCTGCACCCTGCGGCCTATGATAAATTCGCTGAGCATACAAGGGATGCCGAGCGCGATGACACATATTATATAGATGAGGATGAAGGCAGCGCCGCCGTTCTCACCCGTCATGGTGGGGAAACGCCAAACGTTGCCCAAGCCCACGGCAGAACCTGCCGTAGCCAGGACGATGCCCAAGCGGCTGCCGAAATTTGCCCTGTTATCCATTGCCTTTCTCGTCTTTCGGATGCAAAAGTACAACTTTTTCTTCTTTTCATCATCTTTTTGAAAGGTTTTTTGTACTTTTGCAACCAAATCCTATGAAATATCGTATCAAGTATCTGCTCAAGCACTATCCGCTGACACTTCTCTGCCTGGCGCTGGTGTGGTATCTGTCGCTCTTCATCGTGATGCCCGAGACACCGATGGACGATGTGCCGTTCATCGACAAATGGACGCACTTGGTGATGTACGGCGGCACCTGTACGGTGATGTGGATAGAATACCTGCGATGCCACGACCGCCTCAACGGCTGGAAGCTTTTCCTTCTGGCTTGGCTCGGCCCCATCCTGATGAGCGGTCTGCTGGAGCTACTGCAGAAATACTGCACCACGACGAGGCAAGGCGAGTGGCTCGACTTTGCCGCCAACAGTACAGGCGTCACGCTGGCTGTTGGCATCGGCCTGATGATATGGAAGATAAAAGGATCACTAAGCAAAGAAAAATAACAAATCAAAAAAAACTAACCATGACAACAAACTATGAGCTGCGCTATGCGGCCAACCCCGAGGACGCACGCCATTATGATACGGCACGGCTGCGTAAGGACTTCCTGATCGAGCGGCTTTTTGCCAAGGACGAGGTGAATATGGTCTACTCGATGTACGACCGCATGATCGTTGGCGGCGCCATGCCTGTAGACGAAGAGCTGACCTTAGAGGCCATCGACCCGCTGAAGGCACCGTTCTTCACCACGCGACGTGAGGTGGGCATCTACAATGTAGGCGGCCCTGGGCGTGTCATCGTGGGTAATGAGGTATTCGAGCTCGGCTTCAAGGAGGCCTTATATATAGGTATGGGCGACCGGGATGTGAGATTCGCTTCGGTTCATCCGACGGGAGAACCGTCGGACGCTGGGCTCCCTGCGAAGTTCTACTTCAACTCGGCCACAGCCCATACCGCCTATCCCTGTCGCAAGGTGACGAAGGCAGACGCCGTGGTGGCTCACATGGGTTCGTTGGAGATGTCGAATGAGCGCAACATCAACAAGATGCTGGTCAATCAGGTGCTGCCCACGTGTCAGCTGCAGATGGGCATGACCGAGTTGGCCCCAGGCTCTGTCTGGAACACGATGCCTGCCCACACCCACAGCCGCCGCATGGAGGCTTACTTCTACTTCGAGCTGCCCAGCGACCAGGCCGTCTGTCACTTCATGGGCGAGCCGCAGGAAACGCGCCATCTCTGGCTGCACAACGACCAGGCCGTCCTCTCACCCGAATGGAGCATACACAGCGCCGCCGCCACCCATAACTACACGTTCATCTGGGGCATGGCTGGCGAAAATCTCGACTACGGAGACCAAGATTTCTATCAAATAACCGATTTAAAGTAACAAACAATGACAAACATGTTTTCATTAGAGGGTAAGAACGCCTGGATTACCGGCGCTTCTTACGGCATCGGCTTCAACATCGCGAAGGCATTCGTGGCAGCCGGCATCAAGAACATCATCTTCAACGACATCAACGAGGCAGCCCTGCAGCGTGGCTTGGACAACTACAAGGAGGCTGGCATTGAGAACGTGAAGGGATATGTATGCGACGTCACCGACGAGAACGCCGTCAAGGCACTCGTCGAGACCATCCACAAAGAGGTGGGTCAGATTGACATCCTCGTCAACAACGCCGGCATCATCAAGCGCATCCCCATGCACGAGATGAAACGTGCCGAGTTCCAGCAGGTCATCGACATCGACCTTGTCGGTCCGTTCATCTGCTCCTCAGCCGTCATTCCCGAGATGATGGAGCGCAAGGAGGGCAAGATCATCAACATCTGCTCGATGATGAGCGAGCTGGGCCGCGAGACCGTCAGCGCCTACGCTGCTGCCAAGGGTGGCCTGAAGATGCTCACCCGCAACATCTGCTCGGAGTATGGCGAGTACAACATCCAATGCAACGGCATCGGCCCGGGCTATATCGCCACACCACAGACCGCCCCGTTGCGCGAGCGCCAGCCTGACGGCAGCCGCCATCCCTTCGACTCATTCATCTGTGCCAAGACACCCGCAGGACGCTGGCTCGACCCGTCAGAGCTGGGCGGACCCGCCGTGTTCCTCGCTTCGCATGCCTCTGATGCTGTCAACGGCCACGTGCTCTATGTCGACGGCGGCATCCTCGCCTACATTGGCAAGCAGCCGAAGTAGAAAAACAAAACCTTCCCATTGTTCAGGCCGCCAATTGGTGGCCTGAACTTTGTTTTTTCACCATTCATCAAATGCACACTATAGGCCTCATTGTGCAATGATTTTTTGCTCAAACTGCACGATTTGTGCAGAAATGCGCAGATTTTTTGTTAATAATCCTTAAGTGCGGGCACACAATTGGCGTGCTCTCGAAAATAGTGCTTACCTTTGCAGCCGTTTTTCAATAAGTATTGTTTTAAGGTATGAAAACAAAAAAAATTCTGATCAGCCTTTTGCTGGCAGCAGCCACTACGGCAAACGCCGGTGGCATCCTCACCAACACAAACCAAAGTATTGATTTTCTTCGTAACCCCGCGCGCGACGCAGCCATCGGCCTTGACGGCGTGTACAGCAACCCTGCTGGCGTGGCCTTCCTCCCTGAAGGATTCCACCTGGGACTGAACTGGCAGTACGCCCATCAGACGCGCACCATCACCAGCACCAATCCCGTCTTCGCCCTGGGCCGCAAGAATAGCGGACTGACCACGAAGCAGTTTGAGGGTGTGGCAGATGCAGCCTGCATCCCTTCAATACAGATGGCTTTTAATCACGGAAAGTTCAGCCACCAGTTCAACTTCTCTGTTCCTGGCGGCGGCGGCAAGTGTGAGTTTGCCGACGGTCTCGGCTCATTCGAGAGTGTGGTGGGCAGCATCGCCCATCAGCTGAATCCCCTAGGTGCCGAGGGCTACGACATGGACGGTTTCATGCAGGGTCGCCAGTATTATTTCGGTTTCCAACTGGGCACGGCCTACAAAGTGAATGACAACTTCTCACTCTACGGCGGTTTGCGCCTGCTCTACGGCACCGCTACTTACAAGGCCAAGATCAGCAACATTCAGGTGAAGATGGCAGGCAATGGCTACGTAGACTTCGGCAGTTTCCTCAGCGGCGCTACGGCTACGATTGACGCAGGCTTGCAGCAAGTGGCAGCCGGATTGCAGCAGGTCAATGCAGGCATCGCCCAATATCAGGCTGCTGGTGCTCCTGTACCTGCTGAGCTGACGGCACAGCTGACGACATTGCAAGGCAAGCAGGCTCAGTTGGAGAGCACCCGCGGCACCCTCGACCAACTGCAGAAATATTCGCAGGGCGTCAACCTGCTGTGTAACCAGACCAGCCTCGGCGTCGCCCCCATCGTGGGCATCGACTACCGCTTGGGCAAATGGAACTTCGCAGCCAAGTATGAGTTCAAGACGCAGATCAGAATGAAGAATGAGTCGACGGTGAACGAGGCCAGCGAGATTCCTGCCGTGAACAAGTTCCGCGACGGCGAGGAGGTGAACGAGGACCAGCCCGCACAGCTCGCTCTCGGCCTGCAATGGACACCAGTTGATGACATTCGTCTCAATGCCGGCTGGCATCACTACTTCGACAAGGACGCCGAGTGGTATAACAACACGCAGCGCCTGTTGGATCACAACACCAACGAATTCCTGATGGGTGCTGAGTGGGACATCAACGACCGTCTGACCCTCTCGCTGGGTGCACAGATCACATGCTACGGCCTCAGCGACCAGTACATGAACGACATGTCCTTCGTCACCAGCAGCTACAGCATCGGCCTGGGCGGAAGATACAAGCTGAGCGACGCGGTCACCCTGAAAGCAGGTTACTTCACTACAAGCTACGAGGACTACGAGCGCAAGGACTATCCCACAGCCGGCGTCAGCGACAATTTCACCCGCACCAACCGCGTGCTGGGCATCGGCTGCGACATCAACCTGTAAGTGTTGAGAGTTGAGGATTCAGAGTTGAGTGTTGAGAGTTTAGAGTTGAGAGTAGGGAAAGATGCTGACAAAGAGCGAGGCCATCGTGCTGCACTCGCTGAAATATGGCGAGGGACGCATCATCACCGACATGTACACCCGCGAACATGGGCGACTGTCGTTCATTGTGAGTGCGCCACGCTCTGAACGCTCAAAGATCAAGAAACAGTATCTGCAGCCGTTGACGCTGCTCAGCATCGAGTGCGACGTCAGACAGCAGCAACAGCTGCAGAAGCTGCGCGATGCCTCGTTGCTCACACCACTACCCTCTTTATATTCCGACGCGAAGAAGCTCACCATCGGGCTCTTCGTGTCGGAGTTTCTGTATCATGCGCTGAAGGGCGAACAGCGCAATGTGCCCCTCTTCGACTACGTGCGCAGCAGCATCGAGTGGCTGGACGGGGCGGAGAAGAACTTCGCCAACTTCCACCTCGTCTTCCTCATGCGCCTGAGCCGTTTCCTCGGCTTCTATCCGAATCTGGAGGAAGAAGACACCTATTTCGATATGCGAGGAGCCACCTTCTGCGCCATGCCTCCGCTGCATCCTGACTTCCTGATGCCTGAGGAGGCCAGCCGCATCCGACTGCTCATGCGCATGGACTATCCCACGATGCATCTCTTCCGACTGAGCCGTAGCGAGCGCAGCCGCATCCTCGAACTGCTGCTGCTCTATTACCGTCTGCACTTACCCGACTTCCCTGCCTTGCGCTCACTCAGCGTGTTGCAGGAGCTATATACCTAGAAAAAAGGAAAAACATGACTCCCAACCACGAGAAATACATGCGCTTGGCTCTTGACGAGGCCAAGAAAGCCCTGGCCAAGGGCGAGGTGCCCATTGGTGCCGTCGTTGTGTGTCAAGAACATGTCGTGGCCCGTGCCCACAACCTGACAGAGACGCTGACCGACCCCACGGCCCACGCCGAGATGCAGGCCATCACCATCGCCGCAAGCGAGCTGGGCGGCAAATACCTGACACAATGCACCCTCTACGTCACCGTCGAGCCCTGTGTCATGTGCGCAGGCGCCATCGGTTGGGCTCAGGTGCCACAAGTGGTCTACGGCTGTCGCGACGACAAGCGCGGCTTCCTCACCTACGCTCCGCAAGCCCTCCATCCCAAGGCCGACGTCGTTGGTGGCATCCTCGAAGCAGAATGTCGCCAGCTCATGCAGGAATTCTTCCGTCAGCGGCGCTGAAGCTCCTCTTGCACGTCGGCACTGATGTCGATGGCAAAGTCTGGGTCGAAGAAGGGGCAGGCGTTGGCATCGGTGTTGACGACCACGATGATGTGGCGCTGTCGGGCCACGGCGGCGATGGCTTCGTTGAGCTGGCTGCGCAGGGGAGCCAGGGCGTCGGTGCGCGCCTGCTGCAGTTCGCGGCGGCTCTGTTCGCGAAACTCCACGTTGCGCTGCATCAGCTGCTGCAATTCTGTCTGGCGCTTCAGCAGAATAGTGCGCGGAAAGTCCTTGCGACCGTCGAGAAACGCCTCATACTTCTGGTTGAACTCATCCTCAACACGCTTCAGCTCAGCGTCATACTGAGCAGTCATTTCCTCCATCTTCTTCTCTGCGATGGTGTATTGCGGCATGGCCGTCAGCACGCTGTC
>JAGAAJ010000096.1 GCA_017615355.1 Prevotella sp. | reverse complement strand
GCATAACACGCGTTACCTATCAACAAGAATAACGCCCAAAGAAGTATTTTTTTCATATTGCTTTTTATAGTTATATGCTGATAAGACGAAAAAAAGAGTCCCACAATGTTGCTTGTAGAACTCCTTTTGCGGAAGGTGAGGGATTCAAACCCCCGATACCCGAAAGGGTATACCGGATTTCGAGTCCAGCGCGATCGATCACTCTGCCAACCTTCCAATCAAATTGTGTGCCTGCGGCACGGGCTTTTCACCAAAAGCGGGTGCAAAGGTACAACAAAATTCTTTCTCCGCAAAATTTTTAGGGAGAATTTTTCTCGTTTCGGCAAAACAGGGCCTTACATCTGATGGGTGAGCAGGCGCTGACGGGCCATCTCCTCGTACTTCGTGCCTGGACGGCCGTAGTTGGCGTAGGGATAGATGCTGATGCCACCACGGGGCAGGAAGAGTCCCAGCACCTCGATGTACTTGGGATTCATGAGGCGGATGAGGTCTTTCATGATCACGTTGACGCAGTCCTCGTGGAAATCGCCGTGATTGCGGAAGGAGAAGAGGTAGAGCTTGAGGCTCTTCGACTCGACCATGCGCTCGTCGGGCATGTACATGATCTTGATCTCGGCGAAGTCGGGCTGGCCGGTGATGGGACACAGCGTGGTGAACTCAGGGCAGTTGAACTGCACCCAGTAGTCGTTGTCCTTGTGCTGATTCTCGAAGGTCTCGAGCAGCGAGGGGTCGTAGTTGGCGGCATACTGCGTCTCTCGTCCCAGCAGCTGCAGGTGTTCGTTGGTTCTTGGCATGATTTTCTAGAGGTGTGAGGTGTGAGGTGAGAGGTGAGAGGTGTGAGATTACAGATTATACATCAGCCATCCCATGTAGCCGAGGAAGAGGAAGGTGAGCAGTGCGCCCTCCCATCGCTCTACGGTGTACTTGGTGTAGGAGAAGGCCCATACGAGGACGACGGAGATGAGCATCGTGCCGACGTCGACCATCGTGATGCCGCCTATCTGCATGGGACAGATGACTGCCGTGATGCCGAGGATGAGCAGTACGTTGAACACGTTGGAGCCTATCACATTGCCAATGGCGATGGCGGAGCGTCCCTTGCGTGCTGCCACGACGCTGGTGGCCAGCTCGGGCAGCGAGGTGCCGCCAGCCACTACCGTCAGGCCTATGACGCCGTCGCTGACACCCAGCGAGGCTGCCAGGTCGGAGGCGCTGCCCACGAAGATATTGCTGCCGAAGACGAGTCCTGCCAGACCCAGGGCGACGTAGAGGATGCCTTTCCACACGGGCATCGCCTCGTGTCCTTCGTCCGTCTCGCCGCCGCCGTTCTTCTTCGCCACACGGAACGTGTAGACCATAAATACCACGAAGCCAGCGAGCAGCAGGATGCCGTCGAGGCGGCTGATGCTGTTGCCGATGATGTTGAGCGAGCCGAAGTTGTCGAGGCAGAGCACGACGAGCAGGACGGCTGCCATCACGGCAAAGGGGATGTCCTTCTTCACCGTCGAGGGGCTGATGACCATCGGGGCCACCATCGCCGCACAGCCCACGATGAGCATGGAGTTGAAGATATTCGAGCCGATGACATTGCCTACAGCCAGGTCGGGTGTGCCCTTGACGGCCGACATGATGCTGACGAAGAGCTCGGGTGCCGAGGTGCCTGCTGCCACGATGGTGAGGCCGATGACGATCTCAGGCACCTTCATCAGGCGTGCCAGGGCCGAGGCTCCCTCGGTGAGGAAGTCGGCGCCCTTCAGTACCAGGACGATGCCGATGACGATGTAGACGATGTCGAGGAGCATATGCGCGTCTTAATATTCAAATGTATAGACCACCTGCTGCCCGCGACGGGTGACGGTGAGGGTGTTGACGCTGCGGTTGGCATTGAGCGTGGCGCTGACGGTGATACGCTCGTCGTCGTCCTTGCCGGTGGCCTGGCTGACGATGTTGCTGTTGCGGGCATAGCGGAAGAGCGAGAGCAGCTGATAGGGGTCGCACTCCTCCGTGCCGAAGATGAGCTGGTTGACGTCGACGGACTGTCGGCGGTTGTCGGTATCGGAGTAGACGAGCTTCAGGCTCTCCACCACGTGGTCGGTGCCGATGCGGAGGCTGTCGGCATTGTGCAGGCTGTCGGGCAGGAGGCTCTGTCCGCCCAGCTTCATGGCATAGCGCTTGGTGATCTTGCCATAGCTGCGATGCTCGATGTTGAAGGCATAGTTGGCCGAGGCCTGATAATAGCCGTCGTAATACTGGGCGTAGTAGCCCACGGTGTCGACCTCGCCCACCAGCAGGTTGGGCTGGTAGTCGTTGCCATAGGCGGCACGCAGCGTGTTCACACCGTCGACGACGGTGAGGATGCTGTCGGCATCGTTGAAGCGCAGGGTCAGGTTGCAGAGGTTTGCGCCCTCCTTGTTGAGATAGAGCGACGTGGGACGGTGCTGCTCGTCGTAGCTGATCTCAAAGCGCGAGCCGTCGCTGCCCGTGATGGTCTTCACGTCGGCAGCCGATCCCAGCGCGCCGTCGCCGCGTGTGGCATACTGCCAGTAGAGTACCGAGGCGTAGGAGTCGTTAGGATGGGTGGCGTCACGGAACGTATAGGTGGCGGTGCGATAGTTGTCGGTAGTGTTCTGCGCAAACCTGACGGGGATGCTGTAGATGGTCCCTGCGTTGCCCTGATTGCGGTCGAGGGTGCACCAGCCCGACTGTCCGGCAGAGAGGCCGGCGGTCCAGGTGCCATAGCTGAAGACGACGATGGAGTCGACGATATTGTTGGCATAGACGGTATTGACGGCCTGTGCGGGCTTGCGGAAGGCGAAGCCGGCGTTGTAGGGCTCGTCAGTTTCCAGACACGATGTCAGCAGCGCTGCGCTAACTGCCAACAAACAAATGATAGATGATAAACGCTTCATAATAACTCTTAACTCTAAACTCTAAACTCTCAACTCTAAACTCTAAACTCTCAACTCTAAACTCTCAATCCTCTTCTTCCTCCTCCCAGTTCTCGAAGTCGAAGTCGCCATAGCCTTCGAGCGAGGGCACGAAGAAGGCATCCATCTGGCGACGGTCCTTCTTCGTGGGACGGCCCGTGCCGCGGGCACGGTCGACAAAGCCGCTGATACGGTTCATCTCCAGCAGGTCGTACTGGTCCTGCGGCGTGACGTTCTCGTAGATCTCAGGCAACAGCTTGGCACCCACGCGCATCTCGATGGGCTTGATGATGCGGAAGCTGAAGGTGACGGGCGGCTTGCGCACGCTGATGACGTCGTCGGCCTTCACCATGCGCGAGGGCTTCACGTTGACGCCATTCACAGCCACGCGTCCGTTCTTGCAGGCATCGGCGGCGATGGTGCGCGTCTTGAAGATGCGGGCTGACCACAGCCACTTGTCTATTCTTGCTTCGGCTGGCATGGTTTCTTTCCTAACTTATTATACTGGTTCATCGTGATGTCGATGCCGGCGAGGACGAAGCTCTCGATCATCTTCACAGCTGTGTCGATGCTGGGCTGCAGCAGGTCGAGCTCCTCCTGCGAATACTGGCCGAGCACCCAGTCAATCTGCCCGCCCTGACGGTAGTCGGCACCGATGCCCATGCGCAGACGGGCATACTGCTGGCCGATAAGCTGCTGGATGTGTCCCAGGCCGTTGTGACCGCCATTCGAGCCGTTGGCCTTCAGGCGGAAGGCACCGAGAGGCAGGGCCACGTCGTCGCTGACGACGAGGAGGTGCTGCTGGTCGATGTTCTCGTGGTTGAGCCAGTAGCGCACGGCATTGCCGCTCAGATTCATGTAGGTGGTAGGCTTCAGCAGGAACAGCTTGCGGCCACGCAGCGAGGCCTCTGCCACGAAGCCATAGCGGCGGTCGCTGAAAACGGCGTTGGATGCTTTCGCAAAAGCATCCAACACCATAAATCCTGTATTGTGGCGGGTCAGGGCATACTCGTCGCCCGGATTGCCCAAGCCTACAATCAAATACTTGTCCATCTATTACTCTGCAGCGGCAGCAGCAGCCTTCGAAGCACGGGTCTCCTTGACGGAGCAGACCACCACCTGTGCGGGAGTAGCCAGCGTGATGCCGTCGAAGCTCAGCTCGCCCACCTTGATAGCCTTGCCCAGGCCAAGGTTGGTAACGTCGATTTCCAGAATCTCGGGAATGTTCTTATAAGGAGCGGTGACGTCGATCTTGCGGATCGAGAGGTTCAGCTTACCACCGTCGCGCACGCCCTGTGCCAGGCCGTTCAGCTTCACGGGGATACCCACGGTGATGTCCTTCTGCTCGTTCACCTCATAGAAGTCAGCGTGCAGCAGAGCCTCGGTGGTGGGGTGGAACTGGAGCTCCTTGATGATGGCCTTGTGCTCGACGCCATCGATGTTGATATTCACCACATAGACGTGGGGAGTGTAGACCACCTTGCGCAGCTCAGTGAACGATGCTGCGAAAGCCAGAGCCTTGGGCAGGCCCTTCTCGTCCTTTTCCTCACCATACAGGTTGCAGGGCACCAAGCCCTCCTTGCGCATCAGCTTGCTGGCCTTCTTACCTGTGGCCTCGCGCTTCTGACCTTTGATAACAATCTCTTTCATAACTGTTGTGTTACTCTAAATTAAGTGTTTGTAAATGAATGATTTTTCGACTTAATTCGCCATCACACGAAAAAAGCGGGTGCAAAGGTACGAATAATTCTGCAATCAGCCATCACTTTTCCCAATATTTTTTCCAAAATGCCGGTATTTTTCTTTTTTCTCTTGATTAGAATCGGTTGGTTGAGCCATTTTTAAAAAAAAGAGCGCGTTTTTCTTGTAGATTCACGGAAAAATTCATAATTTTGCATCGACAAACAACAATAGCTAAATGATAAATCGGGAAATTATACGAATAAAGATTGTTCAGTTAACCTACGCATACTATCAAAACGGTAACAAGAACATTGATACAGCCGAAAAGGAATTATTTTTCAGCCTGTCGAAGGCTTATGACCTCTATAACCATCTGCTGGCGCTCATCGTGGCCCTGACAAAGGAGGCCCGCCGCCGTCTGGAGGTGCTGCAGGCCAAGGCCCGTCGTGAAGGTACGCCAGAGCCGTCGCAGAAATTCGCCTTCAACCGCTTTGCCCTGCAACTGGAGGAGAACAAGCAGCTGCTGGAGTTCCTGGAAACGCAGAAGCGCACCTGGGCCGACGACCCGGAGTTCGTAGGCCGTCTGCTGGAGCAGATCGAGCAGAGTCAGATCTACCTCGACTACATGGAGGGCGAAGACAGCTATGAGGCCGACCGCGAGCTGTGGCGCCGCCTCTATCGCACCCTCATACAGGACAATGCCGACCTCGACCAGATACTGGAGGAGCAGAGCCTCTACTGGAACGACGACAAGGAGGTGGTCGACACCTTCGTGCTGAAGACCATCAAGCGCTTTGACGAGAAGAACGGAGCGAAGCAGGAGCTGCTGCCCGAATACGACTCGGAGGAGGAGAAGGACTACGCCCGCAAGCTGTTCCGCGCAGCCATCCTCAATGCCGACGAGTATCAGCGCTACATGAGCGAGTCGTCGCTGAACTGGGACTTTTCACGCCTGGCCTACATGGACGTCATCATCATGCAGATAGCCATCGCCGAGATGCTCACCTTCCCCAGCATACCCCTCAACGTCACCATCAACGAGTACGTGGAGCTGGCCAAGGTCTACTCCACCCCACGCAGCTTCGGCTACATCAACGGCATGCTCGACGCCATTGCACGCCACCTCATCCGTCAGGGAAGACTGCTGAAGCAGCTGGACAAGCCACAGAAAGCGGAAAGTTGAAAGTGGAAAGTTGAAAGTGGAATGTGGAATGAGGAATGTGGCGCTCGGCCGAAGGACGCTTGCTACCGAAGGGACGCAAGAATGTGGAAAATAAATTGTAAATTGTAAATCCATAAATAGTAAATCAAAATGACAAACATCCTTTTACAAGCCCAACAGGGCGGTGGCGGCATGATGATGCTGCTGATGATGGTGGCCATCTTTGCCATCATGTATTTCTTCATGATTCGCCCGCAGCAGAAGCAGCAGAAGGCAATCCGCAACTTCCAGAACCAGCTGGCCGAAGGCATGGAGGTGGTTGTAGGCAGCGGCATCTACGGCACCGTGAAGAGCGTTGACATCGCCAAGGGCACCGTCGACGTGAAGATTGCCAAGGACGTGGTCATCACCGTAGCCAAGGGAGCTGTCTTCCAGAACATGGCCAGCATTCCCGCGCAGAAGTAAGACAAAGAAGCTGAAAGGCTGATGGCAGACATCTTCAAGAGTATCAGGCATTTCCTGTTCGGCTGGGCCAACAGGGAATTCCTGACTTTTCTTTTCTTCCTGCTCGTGGCCGGCATCTTCTGGATGCTGACAACGCTCAACGAGGACTTCGAGCAGGAGTTGAGAGTGCCTGTCAGAATCGTCAATGTGCCCGGCAACGTCGTCATCACCTCAGGCGAGATCGACACCCTGCGCTACACCGTGCACGACAGGGGCCTCAGCCTCATCACCTACCTCTACAGCAAGGAGCAGAAGCCCATCGAGATAGACTTCAGGCGCTATGCCAACAGCGACGGAAGAGGCTACGTGCCCACCGCCGACCTGTTGCACCTGCTCGACAAACGCCTGCCGGCATCGGCAAAGGCAATTGCCGTGAAGCCCGAGTCGCAGCTGTTCTACTACAACAACGGCGAGAAGAAGACCGTGCCCATCATCCTCAACGCCAATGTAGAGACCGACATGCTCTACTACATTGCCGACACCGCCTTCTCGGCCCGCGAAGTTACCATCTACGCCACACAGGAGAAGCTGGACAGCATCCAAGCTGTTTACACGGAGCCCATCAGGCAGAAAGGCCTGCAGGACTCGCTCGCCGTGACCACACGCCTGCGGCCCATCACCGGCGTGAAGATGGTGCCTGCCTCCATCGACGTCACCTTCCACACCGACCAGCTCACCGAGGTGCGCATACCTGGCGTGGAGATAAGAGGCGTCAACATGCCCCAGGGAAAAGTGCTGCGCACCTTCCCCAGCAAGATGGACGTCATCGTGGTCACAGGCGTCATGAACAGCCATCTGCTCACCGCCGAGGACTTCGAGATCGTGGCCGACTACAATCAGTTCAGCTCCGACTCAGCCTCACAATGCGACGTCTTCATACGCCGACAGCCCGCCAGCATCAAGCGCATACAGCCAGAGCGACAGCAGGTGGACTACATCATCGAAGAACTCATCAGCAAGGAGTGAGGAAGATGCAGCACATCGCCATAACAGGAGGGATAGGCAGCGGAAAGAGCTATGTGTGCCGGCTGCTGGAGCAACGAGGCATCAGCGTCTACGACTGCGATGCCGCCGCGAAACGCCTCATGCGCACCTCCCCCACCCTGCACCGCCAGCTCACCGAGCTGATAGGCCCTGAGGCCTATGAATCCCATGAGGCCAATAAGCCCCACGAGTCCTATGAGCCCCATAAGCCCCACGAGTTCATCCTCAACAAAGCAGCCGTGGCCCGCTTCCTTTTAGCCTCAGCCGAGAACGCCCAGGCCATCGACGACATCGTGCATCCGGCAGTAGCCGCCGACTTCCTGCAAAGCGGAAAGGAATGGCTGGAAAGCGCCATCCTCTTCCAGTCGGGCTTCGACCGCCGCGTCCACTTCGATGCCATCGTCTGCGTCACAGCCCCTGAGGACGTGCGCATCCGCCGCATCATGCTGCGCGATGACATCAGCCGCGAACGTGCAGCACAATGGCTGGCAGGCCAATGGCCACAGGAGGAAGTGCTCAGCCGCTCCGACTACGAGATCGTCAACGACGGACAGCAGCCCCTCCACCCCCAAATAGAGAAAATACTACAAATTATCAACAACCAATAAAATGCAACAGACCATTCTATCCATCGCCGGCAAGCCCGGCCTCTACAAACTCGTTTCACGCGGAAAGAACAACCTCATCGTCGAGGCCCTCGACGCTACGCACAAGCGCATGCCCGCCTTCGGCTCCGACCGCATCACCTCGCTGGCCGACATCGCCATGTTCACCGACACCGAAGACGTGCCCCTCATGGACGTGCTCGAGAGTCTGAAGACCCTGGAAGAGGGAAAGAAATGCGCCCTCGACGTGAAGAAAGCCAGCGGCGCCGAGCTCTTCGACTATTTCGCCAAGGTGCTGCCCGCCTTCGACCGCGAGCGCGTGCACGGCAGCGACATCAAGAAGCTCATCCAGTGGTACAACATCCTCGTCGACAACGGCATCACCGACTTCAAGGAAGAGATGAAGCCCACCGAGGGCGACAACATCGCCGACCGCGAGGAGCCGAAAGCAGAGTAAAACCTGACGATCCATACGGGGGTGACGCCCTTGCGCGTTACCCCCCACAATCATTAACCTAATTATTCACCCAAAAAACTAAAAACTATGGAACAAAGACCCCTTTCCGGCAGTGCACTCATGCAGCTGCTAGCATCATTTCTCATCCTTATCTCCGTATTCCTGCCTTGGCTGGACGCCGCAGAAGTGGAGGATTTTGTCGACACCAACGCTTCGCTGAAGAACCTCTGCTCGTTCATTGCCGAAACGGGAACTAGCGGCGCTGCTACCATTATTGGCCTCATTCCTACGATCATCATCATCACGGCCATCATCAACATTGTGGTAGTCTTCATGAAGAGGATCAAGCTCGTCTCCGTGTTGCTGTTCCTGTTCACCCTCGGCATCGTAGGCTTTTTCTATGCAGTGATGGTTGGAAAAATGGCCGCTGCTGAATTCATCGCCGCTGGCTTCTACATTGGCGTCATCGGCCTCATCCTTCTCCTCATCGGCATTTTCATGAAGGGCAACAAGTCCAAATATGCAGGAGAAGCATCCCAGCCTACCCAGCCGGCCGAGTAGCCCCTCGGATCTCATCAAAAAAGGATGTACCTATATGGGCACATCCTTTTTTTATACGCGCGCGCATAAGGGGGGTCTTGCCTTGCAAGCGTCCTTCGGCCGAGCGGGGGGTAGGGTCTGAAACTTATCATTCCTTCAGCAGCTCCCAGCCGCGGAGCATCGCGAAGTAGTCGAGCGAGTCGGTGCCATTTTCCTGAATGGCCATCGCTGCACCCAGCATCATCCAGCGGGCAGGCTGCTGCGACGGGATGCCGAGCGGCTCATCAGGGCCGATGCCGGTCAGACGGCACACATTCTTGATGTAGGCCTCCGTGTTGTTGTGATCCTGCGGCGGCGCCCATCGCGAGATGATACCCCTGATTGTATACAGCCTGTGCGTATGATAATAGGTACGCGTGAGCAGATAGAAGGCGGCACGCCAGCCGTATTCCATCGATTCAAACTGGCAGAAGGCCCTATCCCATACGGCAGGTCGGTTCGTTGGAGGGGATTTGAAATCCCCGACCTCTGAAGTGGGGGATTTCAAATCCCCCACAACGGCGGGCTGTAAGAGACCTTTCCACTGATCCTTTCCCGTCCTGCGGATGTTCAGCGGATTGTTGTTCCTCAGCCCTCTGGGCTGTTTTGATTCTTCATTCTTCATTTTTCATTCTTCATTTTTTTAACTGTAGCAACTGTAGCACTGTAGCAACTATTCGACCTTTGGTCGATTCTTCTTCTCCACATTTATCGGTGTGCTCTTCGGGAAGGCGATGCTGTAGGCCCGGTCGAGGGCTTTCAGTTTGACCCTGCACGAGCTGATGCCCAGCTTCACGCTGACGATGGCCCTGAGCAGTTCGCGGTGCTTGCGCGGATAGAGCTGTGGCAGCGGCAACTCGTCGTAGCCTGCCTGTTCGCATCTGCTGCACACCTCCCAGATAAAGTCGTCGGTGGCCTCGAGGCCGAACCACGACTGCAGCACGCGGCGCACGCAGTAGCGCTTGCATTGCCCGTGGAGTAGGCGCCTCGTGCGCTCCAGCCGAAGCCAGAGCTGCACAAAGCATTCTTGGGTATTCTCAATCATCATAACTATGAACTATGAACTATGAACTATGAATTATGAACTATGAACTAGAATACTTCCTCTTATACTCCTCCGTCTTCATGTACCGCCCGCTGGCCGCATCAAAGGCGATGTACCCACGATTCTGCCAAACGCGAAGGGTGGAATCGCCGTTGCCGGTCTTTCCCTGCTGC
>JAGAAJ010000095.1 GCA_017615355.1 Prevotella sp. | reverse complement strand
GCACCTCGCCATTCTTGCCCCTGATGACATACACCACGCCGTTGGCATCGGCGGCGAAGACGAAGAACTCGTCGTTCTCGTTGGTGAATCCCACAGGCGACGACCAGCAGAAATTGCCGTAGCCCACGGTGTAGAGCACCTGTCCGTCGGCGGTGCTGATGGCTGTGAACTGTCCGCGGTCGGGATGTGCGCTGTTGCGGCAGATGTTGGCGAAGAGCATTCCCTCGCAGTCGCCCTGTCCCAGCAACGGGGTGGCATACATGCCGCCGTCGAGAATCTTCTCACCGAGGTCGATGCGGTTGCAGTCGATCAGGCTCTCCCAGACGATCTCACCCGTCAGGGCCTTCAGCTTCAGGAAGCGGCATTTGCCATGCGAGCCCTGCTTGTCCACCTCGCAGGCCGTGTAGAGGTAGGGCGTTCCGACGGGGGAACCGTCGGACGCACTTTCTTCCTCCACGCGGCAGACGATGGTGCCGTCGCTGTCGTCGAGATTCTTCACGTGCCACACGGGATGCATCGTGTTCAGGTTGACGCCTACGATGTTGCCATGATTATCAGCAAAGAAACCGTAGTTGCGATAGATGCAGATGCTCGACTCGATGCCTGGAGCAGCGCCGTTCACCCTGTAGCGCAGGGTGCTGACACGTTTCAGCACGCCGCCGGCCTGCCTCTCAAACTTGAAGAGGCTGCCGTTCTCGCCTGCCCAGAAGAGATAGCCGCCAGCCACGATGGGCGACGAGTCGAAAGCCTGCCATCCGCGCCAAGCCCTCGGGTCGCTGAAGAAGGTGCCGCGCTGGTGTGTGGTCAGCGAGAAAGCCTGGCATCCCAGCGGATCACCCTTCGGCACGCCCTGTCCTACGTAGAGGTTCATCAGCTCAGGATCTATCGACATGGTGCCCTTCACCACGTTGTGCAGGTCGAGGGGAGTACGCGAAGGCTTGCCTGTCTCGAAGTTCAGGAAGAAGGCCTCGCCGCAGAGCGAGCCCACCATGATTTCCTCAGGGCCGAAGTCGTCGGTGAGCGGTGCGCCGCCCTTGCGCAGGCTGTCTATCTCAGCCTCCGTCCAATGAGCATACAGCGGCTGTCCCGTCCATCCGGTGCCGCCTCCCCATTGTCCGAACTTCGTGTCGGCATGTCCGTAGGGGGTGTCATAGCTCCACGCCACCTCAATCTCCTTCGGCGTGCCCTCCACATGCCCTTCAAAGGAGGCATCGCGCAGCAGGTTGCGGCGGAAGGTCATCACGCGGTCGGTGCGGTCGTAGAGGTCATCGTAGTATTGCAGGGGACGGGGCACGGAGTCGACATCCTCCACGACATAGCTCATGTCTGCGACGGAGGCATAGGTGGTGTCGGGCAAGGTGAGCTCCTCGAATGTGGGCGCTGCCTCCATAGCCGTACTGTCAGCTGCCTCAGCAGGCGTCGCATCCGTCTTCTTCTGCTGACCGGAACAGGCCACCAACATTATGAATAATGTACAAATGAATAATGAGCTATGCTTCATTCTTTTCAGCTCTTATATTTTTTGCAGAATTTCTCTCCCTCACGGTAGCCCTCTTCGTAGAGGCGTTCCAGCTTCTCAGGGTCGCGGCAGATGCGGTCTACCTCCATCGGACGCTGCGGACGGATGACCACCACCTCGCCCCAGTCCTCCATGCGCTCCACGAGCTCCAGCTGGCGGTTGTATGCCTCGACGCGACGGCTCAGGGCCACTCGCAGACGCGGATAGTCGCCATAGATGAAGCGCGGAATCTTGTGGTCGGTCTCCTTGGAACGATAGCCGCGGTTGCGTGTCATCACCACCACGTTGAAGGGATGGCCTGCCTCGATGGCCCGCTCCACAGGGATGGAGTCGACGATGCCGCCGTCGAGCATCGGCTTGCCGTCTACGTCGGTAATCTGTGCCACGTAGGGTAGGGAGCTGCTGGCCTTGACAATGGCTATCATGCGGCGGCGGTCAGTCTTCTCGCTCAGATATTCGGCCAGCCCCGTCTGACAGTTGGTGCACACCATCTCGAACTGGGAGGGGTTCTTTTCATAGGCCTCGTAGTCGAAGGGCAGGATGTCGTTGGGGAAGCGCTCATAGAGCAGGTTCGGGTCGAAGATGCTGCCCTTCACAATCAGGTTCTTCAGCGAGATGTAGCCGAATTTGCGCAGCATGTCGATGTTGGAATAGCGGGCCCTGCGCGGCTGCTGGCTCATGTAGCTCATGCCGTTGCAGGCTCCTGCCGAAACGGCCACCACATAGGGAAAGCTGATGCCGTATTTCATAAACGCATCGAGCACGCCACAAGTGAAGACGCCGCGCATTCCGCCGCCTTCCAGCACCAGTCCCGTATTCCTTTCCAGCTTTTCCATGCTTTCGGCTGCAAAATTACGAAAAATTGAAGTAAAAGCAAAAGAATCAAGAAAAAAAGTGTACCTTTGCAAACGAAGACGAAAACGAAGACGAAAACGAAGACCAAAATGAAACGCCTCCCTCATCCGCTCATAGCCGTCATCCCGTTGGCGGTACTCATTTGCCTGTTGGCCGTTGTCATCACATTGTTTGGCAGCGATTCGCTCAGCGGTGGCAGTCAGGTGGCGCTGCTCATGGGCCTGGCCGTGTGCGTGTTCATCTCGATGGTCTTCTATCATGTGCCTTGGAAAACCTTCGAGCAGCAAATGACGAAGACGCTGGGCGGAGTGGCCGTCACCGTGCTTATCCTGCTGGCAGTAGGCATGCTGTCGGGATCGTGGATGGTGAGCGGCGTGGTGCCCACACTTATCTATTACGGCGTACAGCTGCTGTCGCCTCAGTTCTTCCTCGTCAGCGCCTGCGTCATCTGTGCGCTGGTGTCGCTGCTGTCGGGCAGCTCATGGACCACCATCGCCACCATCGGCGTGGCCCTCTTGGGCATCAGCCATGCATTGGGCATCAACGAGGCGGTGGCGGCAGGTGCCATCATCTCGGGAGCTTATTTCGGCGATAAGATGTCGCCTCTGAGCGATACCACCATCCTCGCCTCATCGGCTACGGGCGTCGACCTCTTCACGCATATCCGCTACATGATGTTCACCACGATGCCAGCCTTTGTCCTCACCCTCGTCATCTTTGCCGTGATAGGCCTGGGGATGGGCGGCGGCAGCGTGGTGCATGTCAACCAGTATACCGAGGGCCTCTCCAAGACGTTCAACATCTCCTTGTGGACACTCCTGGTGCCTGTGCTGACGGCCATCCTCATCGCCCGCCGTCTGCCCTCGCTCATCGTCCTCTTCCTCTCGGCGCTGATGGCAGGTGCTACGGCGCTCATCCTGCAACCGCATATCCTCACACAGATAGCCGCCGACCCCTCGCTAGGATCAGCGGCTGCCCTGACAAAAGGATTAGCCGTCACCTACTATGGGGCGACGGCTATTGAAACGGGTTCGGCCGAGTTGAACGAGCTGGTGTCGACGGGTGGAATGACGGGCATGCTCAACACCATCTGGCTCATCATCTGTGCCATGTGCTTTGGTGCCGTGATGGTGGCCAGCGGAATGATTGAGAGCATCACACGCGTGGTCATCAGCTGGGTGAAGAGTAGGGTGGGGCTTGTGGCTTCTACGGCCAGTACGGGACTCTTCCTCAACGTCACCACAGGCGACCAGTTCATCAGCATCGTGCTGACAGCCAACATGTTTCAGAACGTCTACGAGAAGCAGGGCTACGAGCCGCGACTGCTGAGCCGTACGGCTGAGGACTCCGCCACCGTCACCAGCGTCCTTGTCCCCTGGAACACCTGCGGCATGACGCAGAGCACCGTCCTCGGCGTTCCCACCATCGCCTATCTGCCCTATTGCTTCTTCAACATCCTCAGCCCGCTGATGACCATTCTCATCGCGGCCCTGGGATGGAAGATCAAGCGGCGCAAATAGCTATTGGTTGGCTTCGATATACTCCTTCATCTCCTTCACCTTGCTGCCATGCTGACCGCCCATGATCAGCACGTCGTCGACGCGCCACTGGCCGTCTTCCTTGACGAGAGCCAGCGTGTAGAGCTCACGCATGCCGCTATTGCAGACCCAGTATTCCACCTTCGCTTTGTTGCCGTCGACGTTGGCGACAGAGATGTCTTCCACTCCGCCTTGGTCAAAGCAGCGGAGCATCCAGTTCCAGTCGGCGATGAATTGCTCCGTCTCGTCCTTGTCGGCATCAATCTTGCGCACCTGCTCCACCAGGTCGCAGAGCTTCTTCGAGCCGAACTGGGTCGTGAGGTCAATCACGGCCTCCTGATAGCCCTCCTCGTTGGTGGTGTACTCGATGTCAGAATCGTCGAAGATGTCGTTGATCATGGCCACGATCTCCTCTTCGGCATTGGCATTGTCATCGGCCTCGGCATCAGCCTCTTCATTCTCGCCGACTTCTTCTGCCACCTGCTCGGCATCAGCCTTCTCCTTGCTGCCGTCCTTCGAACCGCAGCTCATCATCACACACACCGATACTGCGGCAAGTGCAATCACAAACAGTTTTCTTTTCATAGCTCTTTAATTATTGATTAATGTGAAAGATTACAGCTTGCAAAGTTACATAAAATTCAACAAACCAAGCAGAAAAGGCACAAAAATTGAAAAATTATTTGGGCGATACTTCCAAATTCACTAACTTTGCATCGTTGATCATTATAGTATGAAGACCGAAATCAACCCCCAGGAGAGCTGCCGCGCAGAGGCATTCAGCATGTGGATGTCATCACCCATGCCGATGGTGACATTGATGAAGACGATGGATGTCAGTCGTCTCAGGAAGACAAGTCGCAAGACAGGAATCAAGTTCACCGTGCTCCTGTGCTGGTGCATCTGCAAGGCCGCCAGCAGCATCGTGGAGTTCTTCCTGCTGCCCGTACCCGGCCATCTGTACCGCTTTGACAAACTGGCAGTTAATGTCATCGTGCTCAACGAAAAGGGCGGTATCACCCTATGCGATGTGCCCTATTCCGAAGACATCAGCCAGTTCAATGCCGACTATCTCGAGGTGACCCGTCAGGCCGCGAAGACCTGTCAGGGCTCGTCGATTGAAGATGCCATGATCATCGGCACCTCGGCATTGCCGCACACGGAGCTGGACGGTATCGTCAACCAGTATTCCGGCCGTTGGAACAATCCCTTTCTTGCGTGGGGAAGGTATCGCAAGGGCCTGTTCAAGACCACCCTGCCCATCTCCCTTCAGTTCCACCACGCCCAGATGGATGGCATGCAGGCCTGCCGTTTCCTCAACAACTTGCAGCACGAGATAAATAACGTGAGTTCGACGAATTCAGAAGATGGCTAATTGATTGTCGACAACCCTCTCACATGCTATGCATGGTTTCTTCGGAAAGAAGCAATAGGCAGCCAGTGCTCCCAACAGATTGACCACAAAGTTATCAAACGACCTGTGT
>JAGAAJ010000094.1 GCA_017615355.1 Prevotella sp. | reverse complement strand
GCCAAACTCCTTGACATAGTGATATGCTTTGAAGAAAGCCGATATCTTTGGATTACGAGAAAAAGTGGGTGTGTCGGATGTTGGTGGGTTTCACCTGACCTGGCAACTTTCCTGGAGATTCAAAAACCAGTCTATCATCGAACATCTTAATTTGAATTTCAGTTCCCTTAATGTTATACGCTCTGTGGCAGCAAGCATTGACCGTCATTTCTTGTATGACGAATTCTGGGTAATCACGCTTTGTTACGAACTGGGCATGTTGTCCCAAGAACGTATGCTCTCGAACTTGAGTCTCGATGAACTCGATGGTTTTCTTTACCTGATTCAAGATGGTTCCTTCAAACGTGACATCCTTGATGACGTTCATTTCTGCACCCACCTTTTCATCGATACCTTCATAGCGGATAAAACGGGTGCGAGCACGAGGGAAGAACTTCTGTGGATTCTTGCCAAAGAGAAGAACACAAGCAGTGCTGACATCCTCCTCACCTTTCTTGTTGGTGGTCACAAAACTATTGTTCTCTCGCAGGTATTGCAGCGGACTCTTCCCATATCCAACCAGTTTGGCATAGTCGGTCACGGCATCCATATCAATATCATCAATGGTAGCACCATAGACCGCTGTATCCTCGTAATACCGTTCTCCCTTGTCATACATCAGCTGGACACGCTCATCAAAGGTCAGTTTCCGGCTCTTGTCACCTACGCGCATGAATGCTTCATCTGCCTGATTGGTGTGCAAGCTGGAACTGGCAGGAATCTCCATCAGTAAAATGCGGTTTCCATTCCCATCCTTATCCGTGCATGGCAGATACGAACAAGTGACTGGCACAGACGGATTGCAGAAGTCGAAAGGCACACGCAACAACTCATTGAGTTTCTCCGTATGCTGGTCAACCCCTTCTATCTTTCGGGTCTTATCCGATACACCAATGGCTATCACACCACCATCAGCATTGGCAAATGCTACAATGGGGACAGCTAAAGCCTTCGAATCTATTTGAATGCTTTTGCAATCAAATGTCTGGTCTTCCTTCCGAGATATTATTTCTTGTATGGTCATTATATGATAACGTATTATTTGTCAATTGTATTGTCTTTGTATAAGTTATAGTTAGGTTTTAAGTTTAGTTATTCCAAAAACAGACAGAGGCTTATATTCTCCCCCTATTTTCCGCATCAAGGAGTCAACATGTTTTTCAGACCATAGAGGATGAACCAGAATATATTTGTCACCGTAAGGGTCATTGCCGATGAGTGTCCCATGCATTTCTTCCACTGTGTATCGATTGCTTTCAAGCATATTCTTTATGGTTGAGAAAATATAATCATACCAATAAGGTACAGAGAAGTCAATTGTTGCTTCCTTGCTATTGGCAAGACGTGCTATATCCAAGCCCAACCTCCAATCAAGAATACCATGAACATTCTGATTTGAATAATCGCGTATGCAATCATAACAGGAAGAAGTACAGCCTGACTGGTGTTCTTTTGATGTGAGCTGATTATAGATTTCTCCACCTTCAGACAAAGGCTCTATTATTGCTTCCATAGGAACATTGGTGTAGCGTCTTCCTGATAGAAAATTGCAATAGCCAGCACCGTTTTCAAGATTTTCGACAAAGAAAATCTCTGCCTTTTTGGTCTGTGGAACAATATAAAATCCCACATTGAGCTCAGACGAATCTATATCTAAGTATGAGGATATGGCTTTTCTTGCCAGATAGCCCCATGACAGGAATGCTGCTCTAACAGCATAGCTATTAGCGTTTGTCTCAAGTATAGGAGACAAGTTTACACACTTTGGCATTTTGTCTACAGACAGTGTTAACACACCTGTAGTCTTTGAGGCGACGAATGCATATTTCGTTTCATTCTGAAGCCTTATTGATTGTCTCTTTCCCTCTTCTAGAACATCTCTTGAAACAAATCTACCTTTATCGTCTTTCCCCAAGCAATACAAATCTCCGTTGTTGTCGTTTACCAGATGGACCCTGCCCTGAGAAGGGGATATGTTGTTACGTATCGTCATATTTGCAACAGTTCCACAATCACGAAGATACTGTTCACAATCCAATCTAATATCGCTATTGGGTGAGTACCAATCATAGTCACCGCTGAAATCTTCTGGTTTCTTTTCATAGTCGACAAAGAAACCTAATGGAGAACAAATCTTTACTTTCTCCATTTCGTTTCCACATACAGGACATGAATCTTGCGGTTCTGTATCAACAATAGTCGAATAGCCACAATTATGGCAACGGCACAAAGGCTGGTTATAAACATTCAACGAATTGTATTTGGGTTTAACTGTGTGATTTAACTTGTTGTATTCATATTCCACTACTCCGATTGACTTATAGACTTTTTTATCTTTCACTATCTCATGTCCTGGAGCAAAAGAATTGATAGCCATATCAATATCCCTCGAAACCACATCTTCTGAAGGCAACTTCCCTTGAAGCACTGGGTCTTTCAAGTATAGATTCCTAACTCTTGTTGGGAAGCCAAACATAGGAAGCATACCAGCGTTGGCCAGTCTTTCACTTAGAAGGTCTTGCGTAAAGGAAGTACTATTGGATATATTTGTTATTTCATCAAGCAGGCCCTTATAGATGTAGTTAAAGATCTCGCCTTTTAGTTCATCGCTGATTTCCGTCCCATTGGTAACAACATATATTATGCGATGTACCTCATTTTGGTTACCATCTAACCATTTTGAGACGATGTCTTTATTATAGCTCCAATTCTCTACGAGTCCGAAATTACCGTGTACGCTATCGTTGGCACCACTTTCTTTCCGAAGTGCTTTGTACAAAACCTCCTTCACTATTATACGTTGGGCAATCTCCAATGTGCGAACTTCCAAATATGGGTCTTTAGGCGTATCTGACACCATGCGGTTGTATTCTATAAAGTTGGTCTGATCGTGACTTGAGGAACGTGCAACTGTCAATGCCACCGACAGTGGGTTCCCGCGACGGCCTGCGCGACCTACTCTTTGTTGATAGTTAAAACGTTGGGGAGGTACATTGCCCATCATTACCGCTGAAAGGGAGCCAATGTCAACACCTGCCTCCATCGTGGTTGTCACGCTCAACAAATCAATTCCATCAACAACGCTATTCTCATTATCTAGAAATATTTCTTGGAAAAGGCGCTGTCGCCGTCTTGAGTCTTCTTTTGCCGTCTGACCTGTCATTTCCTCACAATGTAAGCGGTAAACACTGTCCGTGCTGTTAAGCAGTGTAAGATAGTAGTCTTCTGGGTTAGACACGTCCTTTTCGGTCAAAACAAGGGCATCTCCTAATTTGTTATTGCAGTTGATGCAAACACCGTTCGCATGATGCATGTGAATGGTTTTACACTTAGGACATACCCAATATTTGCTACCTATTTCTGCTTTCACAAAAGAGATACCTTCACCCGTAAGCCTAACTGTCGTCGCGTCTATGATTCCACGACTTCGGAGAAGTCTTCTTAACTCCTCTATCTTTTCTTCAACTGCACTATTGCTTGTGACATGAAATATGGTCTTTACCAAGTTTCTAACTTCCTTCGGAAAACTTTCAGTAGCAGGGTATTTGGAAGGAATACCTTTTATCCTTCTTTTTTCGCCCAAGATACGGATGGTGGCACATACCATTTCTCTCCAAATAGGATCCGCTATATCTTTTGATGGAGTCAGATAACCCAACTTCAGTTCTTCGAAGGAACGTTTCTTGTTTGAGAAGATGCTGGTTATCTGTTCGGTTTTGTTGGACGAACGAATACTTTCCTCAAACTGTCGTTTGTTGTCACTCAATCCAGGCTTAACCTTCAACTGGATAAAGTCATACAACTCTGACCAGAAGCCTGCTATACTGCTTTCGGTTACAGAAGGTTTGGGGCCAGCGGGATTCATTCCCTGTTTCAATAGGATTCTGAACACCTCATCTTCTATATTATCCAAGTTCTGACCAGACACGGCATTAAGAAATTCATTAAGTGCTTCTAATGCATCATCCGTTATCAAGTCATCTTTCTCATCTCTGATGTAGTTGATATATTCACGGAATGTCGGAGCATTGCCTAATGACCTAAACGTTTCCTTCTCATCTTCTGTCAGAGGCTGGCCTTTCCTGTATTTGTTAAGAATCTCAATAGCCTTATCGTTTCCACTAAGGGAGTGCAATATAGCCCATCGCAAAACGTCGCGGTAATGGTCAAGTTCTATACCTGCTGAGAGTTTTGCTGCGGATTGTCTGCTGTCAGAGAACAATACCACCTTCGTATTAGACTCTTTGGCATTCCGCATCGACCTTATAAGTGAGTCTGCAAGAATCTGCGTTATTTTCTGAAGTCCGGTACTATGACGACGGACAGGAGTCAGACTGCTTGCATCACTGACCTTATATGAGACCTCGCATTTGGGACATCTATGAGGGAATTTTGTTTCTGAGTCACTCTTTTGTAGGTGCAGCCAGTATTGCCCATCCATGTCATTGGCGCACTCACCTGTGGCAGCATCGTATGATACCCGTATCCATCCGTCTTCAGGCTTTTCTGTTCCCTTCCATAGGACACCATATCCGACAAAAACATTACCAATCGGTTTCTCAACGCTAAGATAGGTTCTGCCGTTTCTGACGAGTTGGTAACCACTGAGAAATACTTCGCCACAGTTCTCACAGACCAGCAGTTCCAACACCTTCATGCCACACGAACACACATTACGGGGGCGTTTGAAAAAGCGGCCTATTGCCCTTTCGTCAAACTGATATTCACTGCAAACATCCTTGCATTCATGTGAAGAACATGCCCAAAGACCAGAAAGGTTCCTGAAGAAGAAATGTGCACGAAGCGGTAAGACATATCCGTTTGAAGTCGCTCCCTTGCATATTACCTTTATGATGGCTGCTGTTGTTGTCAAAGCTATATCTTCATTGACGGGAAGCGACTTTGATATGCTTACAACATCACGTGGAAGTATCCCTCTTGGTGTGCTCATTGCATATTTGAGCCATTCGACCAACTGATACTTCTGGGTGACAGCAAAGAAGGAGTCACAGTCAAGAGAAGCAAGGAATGCCTCGTCGTTTTCTTCTGTTTCATAATAATTGGCAAGTTCTTCGTATGGTATCGCTACCGTAGGCCTTTCAACTGCGGCTTGGGGAGGATTCGAAATGATAGTGAATCTTTCATTAAATCGCTCTTTGTCAATACCGAAGAACTCAGCAAGAAAATCGATGGACTGCAGGTTCTCTTCTAAAGAGGCACTGGTAGCAAGGAATTGTACCTGAGGAGAATCGGGAGTCACTCCTAATCTGTCAAGTAATATTCGAATCAAATAAGCAACTTCTGTCCCTGCTGTTCCTCGGTATGTGTGCAATTCATCTATGACCAGATGGAAAACGTTATGCTTGTCTTCTGCCAGCCATTTGCGGGTATCCTCAAACATCTTCAGCTCATTGTCGCGCATCAGCATGACATTGAGCATACTGTAGTTTGTGATAAGAATGTCAGGGGCATTTTCCTGCATGGAAAATCTATCCCACATCTCAGCTGAATCATCTTCCATACAAGGGATGTGATACAGGAGCTCTTTTTTGCCACTTTCTTTTGCTGCGTTCCAGTCCCTTATTAGGCTTCGCTTTTCTTCTCTTAGTTTGTCTTTGGCTTTTTCTTTTGAGCCGCTTACAGGAGTTGCTCCTGTATAACGCCCGAAATAGAATCGATTGCCATTCCTGTTTCTGTCTAACCAGTCAAGAGCCCCACTTTTATCATCTTTTCGACTATTCACTGCCTTTCTGAGTCGAATCATCTGGTCTTCTGCAAGCGCATTAAGAGGATAGAGAATCATTGTCCTCATTGCACGTGGACGCTCATTATGCCATTGTTTTGATTCCTTGATGAGGTCTGCGATAACAGGAAGTAAGAAACATTCAGTTTTACCTGAGCCAGTACCAGTAGTAACGACTATGTTCTTTCTATCAAGGTGAGCGGTTTTAAGTGCTTCGTATTGATGGTCATACAGTTTTCTTTCAAATGAACCACCTTGTGAGAATAGACCACAATTAACGAAATCATTCAATTCGGTGCTTACTCCCTCTGCCACGCAAAAATCTTTAAGCGTGGCTTTCTCATGATATTTTGGAACAATCTCAATGATGGGAGGCTGTGAAATAGTGCCAGGCTCCCTTATGAGCTTGTTACGCTCCAGATTATATTCTTCACGAAAGAATGGTAATCCGCTTCCTATATATTTATAGTAAGCATTGCGTATATCATTATATATTTTTATAGGATCATTCATATACTATCGAGTTACATAAAATTCTATTCAATTGTCGTACATAGGGAACCGGCACATTGTTAAAGATGTAATACTTGTCACGTACCTCTGGTATTACCCCATCAGACAGGGAGTGGAGCAACAATGTTCGGTAAAGCAGGTATGGCAGGGCAAAAGTCGGAAGTGCAAGCGTATTGGTCGCTTCGCTATATCTCCCATTAGGTTCATTATTGATAGCACGGCTAAAGCAATAGGCAACAGCAAATGCTTCCGGGTTAACCGTCCTGCTTGGAAGTTCGCGCATATATAACTCCTCTGGTATGGAGAAGTAGCGTGTAAGACCTTCTGCTTCCAGTTTAGCAATCCCTTTCCCCGATTTCCAATGGTAATACTCTAATTCTTTAGGGTCACGATGTGATTTTTCAAAAGAGTCAACAATATCTTTGACTGTTGGGAATCTATTTAAGACAGACAGCGGATTTACCTTAATAACGGCAAAATCTCTTGGATTGTCTATTTGCTCAGATAAATATATACCTATGGTAAGCTGCTTGGATTTGACATTGTTGGGCTTGTAGTTAATATAGACATAGTGTCGGCCATAATCAATGATGACAGGTGTGGTAAGAGCATAATACCCTTTACCTATATGATCAATCAGACCATTGAAGACCAATGGCCAGAAAATGCTCCAATTGGGGTATGTAAGATTAAGGCCATAACTTTCATTGAGAAAATCACAGTGAACCTTGATGTTTTCAAGGCTTCTCTTCTCGAATTTACTCATCCATACGTAGAATAAATTCTGAAGGTCTGTTAATCTCATGGAATTACTCATCTATATACTGTTCAAACATGTTATGAACCTCAAAATCTTGTTGCCCTTCACGAATAAGTTCTTCTGTCGTGAGATAGCCTAAGTTTGCATCATCAGCCATTTTCATTGTGGATGATGTGTCAAATTGACATGTTTTGTCGATACAGCCAAAATATCTTAGGACTGTTGCTGGCATCTTAATAAGTTCATCTTCTGATACGGTACAGAGAATGCGCAAATTCTTGGGCAGAGGAATATCCGTCGCTGGGAATCTAGTTATAAGACTTTTTTGAAGGTCAGCCACCGGTTGCAAGAAATTTGGAAGGTATGATAAATTTATGTTTTGCAATAGCAGGAAGTGTATGGTCTCTGGTTCTTCGTTGCATTTTTCAACGATATAGGCCAGACCATTATTCCACAGGTCATCAAAAGAAGCCCATTTAGCGCTCACGTATTCTGTGATATAACGGCACTTATGTGAAGCCATTATTAATGCTTGTGCTATAGCCTGACTTGGACACAGCACAACTATATACTTTGCTAGTAATCTGGCCAAGGCCTGTGACGAGCACTTAGGAGCTTCATTGGCTTTTAAGATGTTGTCCAGCGATTTAACATATGCTTGGAAACGGGTAATGGGATTCTCGGAATAGTTGATTTCTTCCAGTGCGAATTGCTTGGATGATTGTACCGTTGCAGCTTTATTCTGAGGAACAGATGCTGACAACACCTCATGTATGATGGAGAAATCTTGAATGATAGAGGCTTTTCTGTCATTCATTTGGGCGATGGATTCCTCAATGGCAGCAATCGTTTGTCGTTTCTCCTTAACGGCTTCATCTAACAATTCTATCTCAAAATTCTTCTCCTGAAGCTTGGCATCAAAAGAGCGTTCCTGCTCTGCAAGACCCTTTTTCTTTTCATCAATTTCTTGTTGCAGTTTTTCTATCTTTGCCTTTTGCTCTTCTTCAAGCTGCATCAGTTCCGAATCATAATCTTCTTTTATTTTCTGAATCTCTGCAGTGTTGTCATTTCTGAGCTGTTCTATCAGATGCACTTTCTCCTTTGCTATACTTCTATTGACAACTTCAGAAAACCATGGCGTTTCAGCAATCTCCTTTAAGCTGTCAAACATAAGAGATATGCTTGTGTCTATAGACAAAAGCCGTTTCAACCTGTATTCTATAGTTGCTGCATCAAGGTCTTTTTGCGAAGAAAGCAATTCTCTTAAAAAGCTTTCTGAGTTACGGAACGATTGAGCCTGAACAATACCTGACCAATTCTTTTTAACGACCTTAGACAAATACCAGTTGGCCAATTGTTCATCGTTGGTAATATCTAACAAACCATCGTGCTTAGGTAAGGATATACCTACGAAATACCTGTAGCCATCGACTGAAACCATCTCAAGCGAAGATGCTTCCCAGTATTTTAATACCCTGTCGCTATTGTCGGGAATAATCTGATAAACCCTTCCACCGCTATATACTAACTTGTCGCTATTAACATCAAGTAAACCGTTATTTGCGAGAATGTCATAATTCTGCTGACTATCCTCAGAGAATACACCTTTAAGCGTGTGGATTCTTCGCCCGTACTCAATGACTTCTGCATCCCAATCCCAGACATATCTTTCTCTATCATCTTTATTGCTGGGTTGAACACATAGGCAGGCAATGCTTCCTTTGAGATGCTTATAGTCTAAATTGAATCTATAGGCAAAAACCTTACCGCGAGTGGGAAACAATTCAAGGGTTTCTGCTTCATTAAGCTTATGAAACACATGAAGATTGTCATCACAATAACCAATCACATTGATTGTCGCATTGTCGCCAAGCTTGTCTTCTACAAGGCCTACAACTCTATATTGTTCGTAATCAAATGTTTTCATATTATTGTTTCGTTAAGTTAATAGCAATATTATTTTCATTAGGATGGTACTCGTCAAAAACCAGTGCTTTGGCCCATCGTTTGACCACACTCCCATCAAGAGCCTGCTCCTTATCACAAACAGAAGAGAAATTCAACCCGACAATGCCACTATCTGAATTTGTGTTACGCCATAATGCGGGTTTCTTCCCGATTTGCCATTTATTATAGCCGTTCTGCCATTCCCAAATACTCGCAGAAGTATCAACAACCTCTATCTTGATTTTTTTACTATTGATGAACTTTACATAGTGACTACCTGCTTCAAGATGGTTTAAAGAGTAATCGCCATTTATCGCATTCTCGTCTACAGCCTTACCGTCAACCCACACCATTGTAGACTTTAACAATCGTAATATGGGTGTAGCCCCCTTTAAGTATGTATTGCGACCAATTTTGAGCCCACCATATAACTCGTATGGGTGTTTCTCTGTAAAAAACTCCTCTGTCAGAACACGTCTGATTAGTTTGTATACGACAAAAAACTTATTATCAAAAAGTATTTCACATACCTTCAGTTTGTGTTCCCATCTTAATGGCACAGCGTTTCTAAAGCAAACAACAATACCATAGTTACCAGACTCTTTTGAATAATCAGTTTCATCAGCATCTATATATCTTACCTCCTGCCAGCGGTTCTCATAGACATCATCCCTCTTAAATACTAACATTCCTTCCCGTTTGAAAGGGAAGTGTTTTTTAATATTGACATAACTCATCTGGTCAGATGAAAAAATATGCAGGAGACTTAAATGCTCATTTCTAAGCTCGAGGGTGCTTAAATCGTCCGTAAGATATGCGTACACGTCTGCCAGTGCAGGGTCAGTCTTGACAACTTTCTCACGGAATTTATACTTACCATTCCAGCGTAGATAATAATTGTATATCTGTGAATAGTAATCGTCGTCTGAAACAGAATTGGCAACAACGTCATAAGCATGCCTAGTTTGAAAATAACTTGAAATGGAATGTTTATTGATAATCCTCCAGAAATCCACTTGTGAAATATCTTCTCCTGGATAGAGATGTTTGTCAACAAAAGCTCTAGCAATGTAAAACAAATCCTCTTCATTAAAAACACGTAAGGCTTGGTTTACTGGGAACTGAACGTATCGTCCCGTTCCTGTCCTTGGCTTGCACTTTGTTATCTGGAAATAGTGACTATCACACCAACGATATAGTGACACCCAGATATTTTCTTGATATGATGCCATCCATTGCTGCAAATCGTTGATGTCCCAATTAACTACTTGAGACAAACGATCTCTATAGTTCTTTACTGTTAATCCATCTGTATTAGCTCTTTTTGATGCAGCAAATAGTTGAATAGCAACTATACCTTTTATCGACAATTCATCGTGTCTATATCTCCACAGAATACTGCGAACAGAAGACATTAGAGCATCTTCTGTTGTATGGTTTTCTCTACAGAAATCGTCAACAAAAGATTGGTCTATGACCAGAGCGACATAAGACCCCATATTCTCTTTCGAGAAAATGCGGTCATCCACATAGTGGCAAAATGCTTTAAATATGTCGCCTTGCATAATATTCATTGTTATAAGATGCTAATCTTTAAACCCATCATTTGGAACCTTGAGATATGAGATAGGACTTATATTCCCTCACAAACAGTTCTCTAATATCAACTTCTAATAAATCTGCAATTTTCAGTATTGTTGCAAGGTCAGGTTGAGATGTGTTCGTACACCACTTGCTGACAGTAGATGGCGTAACCCCCATCTGTTCTGAAAGCCATCGCGCAGTACGTTTCTTCTCAAACAACACCATCTTGATTCTATTAATATCTTCCATCTGATTGAATTTTAATGGTACAAAGGTAGTGATTTATTTTCAATTTCTTTTATTCATCGTTAAATTATCGCCGTTTTACTCCTACTTTTATACTTTTTTATGTGTTTTTGACTGCTTCACAGATACACTTTATAAACATTTAGTCCACGCCTTTGCTATATATGCGCAATGTGGACTAAACTTAATTCTCTCTTCGCCAGTAGATGAATTGTTGTGCTGGCGAAAGGAAAAACATATTCTTTTCTTTGATTGTTTGGTAGATTATCAGATTTTCGTTACCTTTGTATCGCCGGAGTAACACAAAAATCATTTCAGGTTCATTTTGTTACTTGTTTGTTACCCACATGCCAAGTATTTATTTGTAAGTATCTGATAATCATAACATATTATAATGTTTTGGCAGATTATCGCCAAACACCCAACTCACTTAAACGAGTAAAGGCCCACGCCCTCAGGCGTGAACCGTCTACTTTTCTCTTGTGAGTTTCTTTGAAATTTGGCGAATTTCGAATAACAAGAATCAAAGCGGACGCTTCAACGTATATGTCTTGAAAAATTATCTCAGCCCATAGGCATTTCCGGTTTTAAGGGTTCAACAATTATCGTTATCAATTTTTTATGAATTACTGTTTATCGTAGACGTGATTCTGCTGCAAAAATAAGTAATAATTCCGAGACTTCCAAATAATTGATGGAAAAATAGATAAGAAAGGTGACTATAACAAAGCCAAGATGTGTCTATGCAGGGCACAGCCAGAAAGTGGTCTTTATTTTTCGAAGCGACTCTTGCCTAAGCTTATCTTCACGCCTAGGTCAATATCGAAGAAGCCATTGTTTCCCGTAGGAGCGCTCATGCCAGTAAACCCTCCGCTCGACTCACTCGTCGTCACCTGATAACCCAAGTCGGCAAACAGGCTCAGCTTATCATTTAGCTGATAGGTCTCTTCAAAGCCACAGCCCATCAGCGGAGAAGCCGATCCTTCATAGAACTGGCTGATAAGTCCTGCCCTCACGAAACCTATCGTATGCCATTTCCTGTCTGGCTGATATCCGGCTATCACGTTGGTGAAGTTCAGCAAACCGTCTATGCTGGCAATGCCAAAGCCGCCTTTACTATAGTTCTTTTCGGGCTCGTCCAAAGGTGGCACCCATTCTACAGAACTATTCTCCAGCAAACCATTCTCCCAGTACAGGCGGCCTCTCACAGCAAGCTCGGGCGTAAACTGTTTGCCCAATGACACATTCACGCCAAAGGTCTGACCCTTTGGAAAAACATGTGAGAAATTGCATCCGTAAGGATTCATCAACGACATATCCAGGCCTGCCTGCACAAACCAATGTTGCCATAGGCCGTCCGTCTTCACAGAGTATGCGTCTTGGTGGCTCTTGCCCAGATTCATCTGTGCGCCAAGGCCTATCGAGAAATATCCGTTAGAGTTTGATCCCGTGCCTGTGGTCTCCACCTTTTCAGTCCCCACAAAACCACTGCCGCACATCATATAGGCTGCATCCAGATACACGCTCCAGCGGTCGTTTAGTCTATAGGTGTTCAGAACGCCAAAACCTGCAAGCAATGCGCCCTTACTAGCACCGAAGTTGTAGTTGAGGCCCACGCGTGGATAGAAATGGAGATTCCATGTCCTATCAGCCTTGTATTCGCCAAAGAAATTGTGCAGGTTCAGCAGCATATCGCCATAGAAAGCGACATAGCCGCCCTCGTCTCTGTTTACTCCTGGATGATAGAAGGGCGCCAGCCAGTTGGCATGTCCGTTCTCCAACAGCGGCAGGGCATTCTCCCAGTTGAATTTTGAGCGGAATGACACCTGCGGTGTAAAGCACTTGCCAAAGGCTATATCCAAACCAAACGACTTGCCGTTGGGGAACACTTTCGAGAAGTTATAGCCGTATGGATTCTGCAGCGACATATCCAAATCCATCTGCACAAACCAGTCGCTAAAGAATGCATTAGTCTTCACGCTCCCGTCGTCTGTTTTCTCAAAGCGCTGTGCAATAGCCGCTTGCATGCATCCCAGCATCAATACGAGGGTCAGAAACTTTCTTGTCATAAGCCGATTCATCATTTACGGGAATGACGCCATTCCCGTGTGGGAGTGGCTCATTCCCGAGAGGGAGTGATATGAGAAAAAGTGTGGATCAGTATTCTGTCTTATCCTCTTTTTCAGCCCAAAGGCGGAAGGAGCTGAGGGCCTCGTCGCGCAACAGGGGGATGATGGGCACGGTGCGTTGGTCAAGCGGCCGGTCGAGCTCCTCATAGATGAAGTCGTCGGCGAAGTCAATGTCGCGTGCGTCCTTGCGGTTGTTACCGTAGAAGATGCGGCTGATGCGTGCCCAATAGATGGCACCGAGGCACATGGGGCAGGGCTCGCACGAAGTGTAGATGGTGCAGCCCGAGAGGTCGAAAGTGCCAAGCTTGCGACAAGCCTCACGAATGGTGTTCACCTCTGCATGCGCCGTGGGATCGTTGTCGATGGTCACGGAGTTAGAGTTGCCAGCGATAATCTCGCCGTCCTTCACGATGACGGCCCCGAAGGGACCGCCGCCGTGCTTGACGCTCTCATCGGCGAGACGGATGGCCTCGCGCATGAATTGCTTGTCTTGTTCAGTGATCATGGCCTTAGCTGTCTTTACGCCCATTTGCTGAGGTCTTGCTCAGCAATGAACTTGAGGTTGTTCAGAATGATGGTCTCACGGGCCTTTTCACGGTTGTCGGTGCGGAAGACGAGGATGCCCTTGCCGTTGTAGAGGAATGTGTACATGTAGGCGATGCTGATGCCAGCGTCGCTGAACATCTTCACGGCATCGGCGCAGCGGCCCGGCTCGTCGTCGAGCTCAAGGGCGAGCACGTCGCTCAGGGCAACGGCCACACCAGCTTTCTTCAGCTCTTCGTATGCACGAAGCGGCTCACTGCAGATGAGGCGGTAGATGCCATACTCTGCCGTATCGGCAATGGTGGAGGCGATGATCTGTATCTTCTGCTCCTTCAGCACTTCGAGCACTTTGATGAGTGTGCCCGAGCGGTTCTCAATGAAAATAGATAGTTGATGGATTGTCATGGCTTTTTCGTTTTTGCGTTATTACGTTATTTCGTTATCACTTTATCACGACATTATTGATATACTTTTCTCTTGTCGACGACGCGCACGGCCTTGCCCTCGCTGACAGGCAGGGTGCCGCGAGGTACGAGCTTTACACGCGGAGTGAGCAGAATCTCGTCCTTCAGGGCACGTGTGATGTCCTTACTGAGCTGCTGCAGACGGTTGTAGTCGTCGGTGAACATCTCGGCCAATTCCACCTCAATGGTCATATTGTCATTGTCGTCGTCGGTGGTCAGGGTGATGAGGTAGTTGTTGCCCAGCTCCTTGAAGTTCATCAGGATCTTCTCAATCTGGATGGGGAAGATATTTACGCCTCTGAGCACCATCATATCGTCGGAGCGGCCACGCATACGGTCGAGACGGATGTGGTTGCGTCCGCAGGGACAACTGCGACCGAGCACACGGGTGAGGTCACGGGTGCGATAGCGGAGCAGCGGCATAGCTTCACGGCACAGCGTGGTGAGCACCAGCTCGCCAATCTCGCCGTCGGGCACGGGTTCCAGCGTTTCGGGGTCTACGATCTCCACGATGTAGTAGTCCTCCCAGAAATGCAATCCGTTCTGCTCTTTGCACTCAAAGCCTACACCAGGGCCGCACATCTCGCTCATGCCGAAGGAGTTGTAGGCCTTCACGCCCAGCATCTCCTCGATACGCTTGCGCTGCTCCTCGCTATGAGGCTCGGCACCGATGGCCAGCATCTTCAGCTTTGTATCGCGACGCGGATCGACGCCCTGTTCCTGCATCACTTCGTAGAGACGTGTGACGTAACTGGGCACGGCGTGGATAGCTGTGGTGCCGAAGTCCTTGATGAACTTGATCTGTCGCAGCGAATTGCCGGCGGCAGCAGGCACGGTGAGCATACCCAGCTTCTCAGCACCGTACTGGAAGCCCAAGCCGCCAGTAAACATACCATAGCCGGAGGAGTTCTGGAACACGTCATCAGGACGCAGGCCTACCATCCACAGGTTACGAGCCACCTGATTGGCCCACTCGTCGAGGTCTTTCTTCGTATGAAGAATGACGGTGGGATTACCCGTGGTGCCGCTGGAAGAGTGCAGACGCACACAGTCGCGCAGGGGCACGCAGGCCATGCCGAAGGGATAGGTGTCGCGCAGGTCGGCCTTCGTGGTGAAGGGTAGTTTTTTTACGTCGTCAAGTGTCTGGATATCATCGGGTGTGATGCCAGCCTCCTTGAATTTCTTCTGATAGAACTCGTTGTTCATACAGTGGCGGACAGTAGCTTTGAGCCGTTCCAGCTGGAGCGCCTCAATCTGCTCGCGACTCATCGTCTCGAGTTCCGGATTAAAGTAGGGTGAATTTGTTTCGTTCATTTATGAGGTGTTTAGGTTGTCATGTTTCGCGATTGCAAAGATAGTGCTTTTCCTGCAAATGCGCAAGGATTTTCCAAATTTTCGCGTCCCTTTTCAGAAAAAACGCGCTCCAAAATTAACGGCACAGCTGGCAGCCTTTGCATTTACTGAGCTCTCCGCGGAATCGTTTCTCCACAAGATAGTGCAGGCGGTCGCGCAGGGGCACAAGGCTGATGCCGTCGATGACTTGGTTGATAAAAGCCACTTCAAGCAGCGTGCGAGCCTCTTCACGAGGAATACCGCGCTGCTGCATGTAGAAGAGGGCCTGGTCGTTGAGCTGACCTACGGTAGAGCCATGCGCACACTTCACGTCGTCGGCATAGATTTCGAGCATGGGCTGTGTGTACATGTGGGCCTCCTTCGACGAGCAGAGATTCTGGTTGGTCATCTGCGATGAGGTCTGCTGAGCCCCGTGTTCCACCAGCACTCGGCCTGCAAAAGCACCCGTGCTCTGGTCGTTGAGCACGTACTTGTAAAGCTCATTGGAGGTGCAGTGTGTAGCGTGGTGAGTGATGAGGGTGTTGTTGTCCACATGCTGCTGCTTGTCGGCGATGACACAACCTAGGCACTCGCACTCAGCTCCCTCGCCGTTGAATGTCAGGTCGAGCTTGTTGCGGGTGATGCCGTTGTGCAGGGTGATGACATTGTGGGTGACGCGGCTGCTGCGCTGCTGGTCGATGTAGACGTTGCTCACGCGTACATTCTTATGATGTGTCTCTTCGAGGCAGTAGAGGTTTACGGTGGCGTTGTCCTTGGCGAAGACCTCTATGACCTGCGTGGTGAGGAAGGCGTGGTCGTCGGCAGCATGGTCGCAGAACAGCAGCGTCACTTCGGCGCCTTCTTCGGCTACTATAAGCACGCGGCGGTTGACCATCAGCGGCACATCGCTGCGCAGGATGTTCACTACCTGAATGGCACGCTCGGCCTTCACTCCGCGTGGCACATAGACAAGCAACCCGTCTTGTGCCAGCATGGTATTGAGGTCGGTCAAAGCGTCACCGTCCTTACTAGCTAGACTATTGTAGTATTCTGAGAGGTGAGTTGGCAAATCTTTCAACGAGCCCACGAAAACATCCTTGTCATGCTGCTTTCCACCATAGAATTGGTCGTTGACGACGAAGAAGAGAGACGTCGACAGGTTGGGCACGTCGCAGCGGAAAGCTTGATAAGGGTCGACGGGAATATTCAGACGGCGCAGGTTCAGGCCATAGTCGGGTTCAAACAACTTCTGCACATCGGTGTATTTGTAGCGTTCCACCTTTTGTGTAGGAAAGCCACTCGCCACGAAGCGCTCAAAGGCCTCGTCGCGCACCGCGTTCATCACCTCTGAGGAGTGCTCGAAAATGACGGCACGCTGCTCTTTGTAGATGTCGATATACTGTTGCTCGCTATTCATCAGCTTCAGCTTTTAGCCAGTCGTAACCCTTCTCCTGTATCTCCTGAGCCAGCTCCGGCCCTGCCGTCTTCACGATGCGTCCCTGATAGAGCACGTGCACAAACTGCGGACGGATCATCTCCAACAGGCGGTCGTAGTGGGTGATGACAATGCATGAGGTGTCAGGCGTCATCAGCTTGTTCACACCGTCAGCCACGATGCGCATGGCGTCGACATCGAGGCCGCTGTCGGTCTCATCGAGGATGCTCAGCTTCGGTTCAAGCATCGCCATCTGGAAGATTTCGTTGCGTTTCTTCTCGCCTCCGCTGAATCCCTCGTTCACCGAGCGGTTGGCCAGCTTGGCATCAAGCTCCACAATCTTGCGTTTCTCGCGCATCAGCTTGATGAAGTCGGCTGCGTTCATCGGCTCTAAGCCTTGCGCCTTGCGCTTCTCGTTGATGGCGGCCTTCATGAAGTTGGTCATCGAGACGCCGGGGATTTCCACAGGATATTGGAATGACAGGAACAGTCCCTCGTGAGCACGCTCCTCGGGCTTCATCGCCAGGAGGTCTTTGCCGTTGAAATAGGCCTCGCCCTCTGTCACCTCATAGAGTGGGTTGCCAACGAGGACGGCTGAGAGCGTCGACTTGCCCGAGCCGTTAGGTCCCATGATGGCGTGTGTCTCGCCATCGTTGATTACCAGGTCGATGCCCTTCAATATCTCCTTGCCGCCGATGCTGGCGTGTAAGTTCTTTACTTCTAACACTTTCTTGATATTTCGTTATTTCAACTTTTCGTTATATCGTTATGACGTTATGTCGATGAAATTATCCCACCGTCCCCTCAAGGGAAACAGAGAGAAGCTTCTGTGCCTCGACGGCAAACTCCATGGGCAGCTTCTTCAGCACATCGCGGGCATAGCCGCCAACGATGAGGCCGACGGCCTGTTCAGTTGGTATTCCGCGCTGATTGCAGTAGAAAAGCTGGTCTTCGCTGATCTTGCTGGTGGTGGCCTCATGCTCGAAGATGGCGGTAGGATTCTTCACGTCCATGTATGGGAAGGTGTGGGCGCCGCAGTTGCTGCCAAGTAGCAACGAGTCGCATGAAGAGTAGTTGCGGGCGTTCTCGGCAGTGGCGGCTGCACGCACCAAGCCTCTATAGCTGTTCTGCGAATGACCTGCCGAGATGCCTTTCGAGATGATGGTACTCTTGGTGTTGCGTCCCAAGTGTATCATCTTTGTGCCAGTGTCGGCCTCCTGATAGTTGTTCGTTACGGCTACAGAGTAGAACTCAGCCACGCTGTTGTCGCCTTTCAGCACACACGACGGGTATTTCCACGTGATGGCAGAGCCCGTCTCGACCTGCGTCCATGAGAGTTTTGAGCTCTCGCCAGCCAATAGGCCACGCTTCGTCACGAGGTTGAGCACACCGCCCTTGCCCTCTTCGTCGCCTGGATACCAATTCTGCACGGTCGAGTATTTCACCTCGGCACGGTCCTTCACGATAATCTCGACGATGGCTGCGTGCAGTTGGTTTTCGTCACGCATCGGCGCCGTGCAGCCCTCCAAGTAGGAGACGTAGCTGTCGTCATCGGCCACGATGAGTGTGCGCTCAAACTGACCCGTATTGCGGGCATTGATGCGGAAATAGCTGCTCAGCTCCATAGGGCAGCGCACGCCCTTTGGTATGTAGACAAAGGAGCCGTCGCTGAAGACGGCGCTGTTCAGAGCGGCATAGAAATTATCACGGTAGGGCACTACAGTGCCGAGATATTGGCGCACCAGGTCACCATGCTCCTTCACGGCCTCGCCTATGGAGCAGAAGATGACACCCTTCTCCTTGAGTTTCTTCTTGAACGTGGTCTTTACCGACACGCTGTCCATGATGGCGTCGACTGCGGTGTTTCCGCTCAGCGCCAGGCGCTCTTCCAAGGGAATACCCAGCTTGTCGAAGGTTTTTTCCAGTTCGGGGTCAATCTCTTGGCTGTTGGTATTTGGCTTTTGGTTTTTAACCGTAGGGTCGGCATAGTAGCTGATGGCCTGATAGTCGATGGGCGGCACGTGTACATGGCCCCAGGTGGGCTGCTGCTGCGTACTCCAATAGCGGAAAGCCTTCAGGCGGAAGTCGAGCAGCCATTCCGGCTCGCCCTTCTTCTGCGAGATAAGGCGCACCACATCCTCGTTCAAGCCCGTAGGGATGATCTCGGTGTGTACATCGGTGGTAAAGCCGTACTCGTATTTCTGCTCCGCAATGCGGCGCACCAGCTCGTTGTCACTCTCTGCGAGCTGGCTGTTGCTGTCAGATATTTTATGATTCTCTTTTTCTGTCATTCTTTATTGGTGGCCACCATAAAGTGTGGCTCACGCTAATTTCTCTGGGCAGGCGGCAAAGCGATGCCCTTTATCGCATCGGTTAAATCAAACAGTTTGCAGCTGCCGTCCTGCGTCATATTCATAAATGTATTAGCACATTCTTCTAAGGCATCATAGTTTTCTTCGTCCTGAAGCTTCTGCAAACTGGAGACGATTTGATACCAATAGCCATTCAAGTTGTTGTCTCCTCGGGGCAATAGCGAATAGTCGTTGTCGAGCAGGCCTGTGATGTTGCCACGAGTCATAGCCGAGAACAAGGCCTTGTATTTTTCCGACTTCAACTCATCCATTCTCCAGACATCGTTCTGCTTCAAATACATCAGGTCTTCCTGCTCAAAGCTCTGCTGCTGTTGCAGATAGGCTTCGTTCTCGTAGTCGTTTTCGTCTTCGTTCTCGTATTTGTCTTCGTAGTCGTTTTCGTCTTCGTTTTCAACCTTGGTCATTCTGGAAGAAGTGGTGACAGTCGTTTCTTCATCGTCCTCCTCGTCGTTGCCAGAATGTAAAAGATTTGCAAGAAGGAATCCCACGATGAGGCCAGCAAGAGCACACACCAACATCTTCAGCCATGCGTTACTGTCGCCGCTGCCGGATAATGTCGGAGGGGGGGTGCTGACATTCCTGTTATCGGTAGCAGCGGCACGCTTGTTTTCCACAATTACCATGTTCAGCGGCTGACTGCTGTCCTGACCGGCCTTCCTTGTAAAGGTGATGCCGGCCTCCTCGGCGCTCTTCACCCTGATGGTATCTCCATTGACGACATAGAGCCTGGACCCAATGCTTTTCACCGTCACCTTATACGATACAGGTGAAAATCCCGTGCGGCTATAGGTGATAAGCATTGCCGTACCTTCAACGACGTTGGGTTTGTCAACCTCTACGCCATCGGGTGTGCTGACAGTATAGCTAGGACGCCCGGCGTTGTTAGGTGGATTCTGTTGGTTGGTTTGCGCGTTATTCGGCGCGGAGTCGATAGTTGGCTGTTCCATATCTTCTGTTGTTATGTGTCGCACGAATTCCTCTCAAGAGAAACAGCTGCAAAGATACAACATTCTTTTCTAATAATGCAAAATTTGCAAACTTTTTTACAATGGTTTCCTCTCTGTGCGGTAAAACGTGGGGACTGACAAATTGAAAAAATGACCGAAAACTTGCGCTTTCAGCCTGCAAAAGAGACGTGGCTTTCAGAATAGTTTTCCGTAGAGGTCTAAGGCACGCTCTATCTCACTGAGACAGATAAACTCATCTGCGGAGTGAGAACGCGAAGATTCGCCAGGACCAAGCTTCAGCGAGGGGAACGACATCAGACACTGGTCGCTCAGCGTGGGCGAGCCGAAAGGCTTGAGTCCCAGCTCGAGGCAACGTTTGACCAAAGGGTGCTCTGTGGTGATGGACGACGAGTGCAGACGGAAGGAACGCGCCTCCAAGCGGCATTTCTTCATCTTCGACTGCAGGAAAGCAAAGACTTCCTCATTGGTATAGAGCTCTGTGGTGCGCACATCAAGAACGAAATGCAGTCTATCGGGCACAACATTGTGCTGTGTGCCGCTCTCCACCACAGTAACGGTCATCTTCATCGGCCCAAGCAACGGACTGATGCGTTCGAAGCGGTAGTCGCGCAGGAAGATCAGGTCGTCCAATGCCTCATATATGGCATTCACACCTTCGTTGCGGGCTGCATGTCCGCTGACGCCGTCGGCATAGCCGTCTATCACCATCAGCCCTTTCTCAGCGATGGCAGGCTGCAAGCCTGTGGGCTCGCCGACTACAGCCACGCTAATAGGCGGCAGCATAGGCAGTACATGTGCTACACCATTGGCTCCAGAGACTTCCTCTTCGGCAGATGCCAAATAGATAATATTGTACGCGCGAGAGCCCTTTCCTCTTTTCTCTTTCCTCTCTCCCCTTTCTACCAATCGCCTATACGTCATCAGCAGGGTGACGAGACCGCCACCGCAGTCGTTGGCGCCGAGGCCATAGAGGCGGTCTCCCTCAATCTGAGGCTGGTGAGGCTGTCGTTTCCATGAAGCAACAGGCTTCACCGTATCAAGATGAGCGTTCAGCAAAAGCGTGGGACGGCTGGCATCGTAGTCAGGACATACGGCCCACAAGTTGTTCATTTCACGCTTCGGATTCAGCCCCCACTCCTCCATGCGACGCTGCATCAGGTCGGCAGCGGCCGTCTCCTCGCGACTCACACGAGGTATGGCTATCAGCTCCTGGAGCAGGGCTATGGCATCATCGAAGAATGTGGGCATATTGGATTTTGGATTATGGCTAACTACTAATGGCTAATCGCTATAGTCGTGAGAGCCATTTCTTGGGATTGAGCAGCTGGTCCCAGTCCTGCAGACGGAACATAAGGATGTGGGAAGGCCCGACGGTGCCAAGAATCTGATTGGTGGTGACCTGCTGTCCAGCAGTAACGCTGACTGACGAGAGGTTGCTATAGACGGAGATGTAGCGGCCGTGTCTTACCATTACGACATAACCGTTCTGGCCAGAGTTGTAGACACGGCTCACCTCGCCGTTGAAGACACAGCGGGCCTGGGCACCGCTCTGTCCTTCGAGATGCACGCCACTGCTCGTCAAGGTAACGCCGCCAATGACGTATTCGCCAAAGGGGCGTACTACACGATAACTGCCTGTGATGGGCACAGGCAAACGACCTTTGTTGCTACGGAAATTACCAGTGAGCTGGCGGTCAGGATCAGCATCGCGATAAGTAGGGCTAGTTGTGGGAGTGGTAGTGCCGGGATTGGCGTTGCGTCGACGGTTTCGCCGGTTGTTGCTGTTGTTGTTTGCGTTTGCATTAGCATTGGCATTGGCATTAGCCCCTGCAGCAGCGGCGGCGGCCTCTTGCTGACGGCGGCGTTCCTCTGCAAGTCGGCGCTCCTCCGCAGCACGGCGCTGTCGTTCCAACTCCTCGGCAATGAGCTTGTTAATCTTTGACGTCAGCTCACCTTCTTCACGCTGTTGCTGCGCGATGAGCTTGTCAACCGTCTTTTGCTCTTGCTGCAATTCTGCCACAAGGCGCTGCTGATCAGCCTTCTTCTGCTCCATATCGTGCTGCTCGGCCTCGTTCTGTGCCAGCAGCACGTCCAGCTCGCCACGCGCCACATTCAACTCGTCAAGCTTCACAGCCACCTGCTCGCCTTTCTGCTTCACAGCCTCACCTTGTGCCCGCTGGTGGGTGGTATACTCGTTCATAAAGCGCAGACGACGGTACATCTGGTCAAAGTTCTTGGCGCTGAGCACAAAAATGAGCTGACTCTGTGCGTTGCGGTTGCGATACATATAGCGCACGGAGCTGATGTAATGCTGACGGCGCTCCTCTAGCTCATCCTTTAGCACGGTGAGCTGAGAGTCGAGCACAGCGATGTTGGCGTTGACGCTGTCAATGACAATGTGGAGGCTGTCGAGCACCAGTTGTTTGTTCTCGATGTCGCTGGCCAGCACCTCTACATCTTTGATGCGCTGGCGCAGCTCGCGCTCTAACTCCTGTTGGCGCTGTCGGGCTTGCTTCTGCTTTTCACGCAGTTGCTGTCGCTGTCGCTCTAACTGGTTGCGCTGTGACCTCTGTGTCTGCTGAGTCTGCTGTGACTGGCGGCGGCTCCTCTGAGCAGGAGCAGCCACACACAGCGTTAGCATCAGCAGTAACAGTGTAAGTCGGCGCATTCTCTCACCTCTCTCCTCTATCCTCTAACTCTACAACGACATGAAGCGACGGAGAATCTCGTCGACCTCTACTTCACGGTATTTGTCGCTGACGCGAGTACGCAGTTCCCAGTCGTCATCGTTGTTAAGATAGTTCAGTCTGATGCCCAGCTTCACTTCTTTCTGCGGGGTAGTCAGTGTGACAGCCATATCGCTGGGGAACAGCTTTGAGCCCAGATTCTTGAACTCGCGGTAGTCCCAGTTCAGCTGCGTATTACCATTGATGGGGTCGCGGTACATGATGTTGGCCATCTTGATGCGACCAGTAGCCTCACCCACCAGCCAGCTGTAGAACATCTTGCTGCGCACTTTCTCGCCGTCGCCGTCCTCGAAGTTGATGACTGCATCTCCATCGCCCAATGACTGTGAAGTAAACAACTGGCGGTCTTCTTCGGTGAGGGTGCTCTTGCCAGGCTGGAACAGCTCGTTCCAGAAGAGGGCCTGGAGGGTGTTGAAATTGATGCCGCTGTTGCGCAGGAAGTCAACATAGTAATAAGGTGCTTTCAGGAACTGCTTGTTGATGCGGTCCATGATTAGCACATAGTCCTGGGTAAACTCTAAGCGGGCAGCCTCGACGAATCCGAAAGCCATGAGCTGTAGGCGAATAACGTCATCGCGCTTCATGCGAAGGTTGCCTGTGAGCGAAATCTCCTGATCACCCACCTTGACAGTGAATTTCAGTTTCGAGCCCACAAAGGTCATGTTTTGCAGTGTGTGGCTGTCAACCTTATCCAACAACTCTTCCTGCTCAGGACTTACAACAATGGGACTCTCCGTCACTACTTTCTTGTGCGAGTGGCAAGACACCATCACCAATGGCATTGCCAGCACAGCAATTTTCAATACTTTTGAGATTTTCATTTTTGGAAATATTTTTTACGTTTAATTTTTCTTCTAAGGAGTTTATTGTCTGGGGCGTTGGTCTGTGCCTGCTGCCACAATTCCATCGCCTTGTCGATGTCGCCGTTGAGGGCGAAAATATCGCCGGCGTGCTCTTTCACCACACCATCAATCAGCGAGTCGCGCAATGCCTGCTCGATGTAGATCTTTGCCTCGGCATAGCGTTCCTGACGGAAGAGGATCCATGCGTATGTATCGAGATAGGTGGCATTCTCAGGCTCAGCTTTTACCGTGCGGTAACTCATCTGTTCAGCCTCGTCCAGACGCTCGCCAAGCAGGCTGAGATAGTAGGCGTAGTTATTCAGACAACTGATATTGTCTTCCTTCCAAACCAGACAAGAGTCATAGGCGGCAAAAGCATCCGTCTGCCTTCCCTTTTGATAGAGGAGGTCGCCCATGACGGCATAGAAGTCACTGACAATCTCCGGGATGCTCTGCTCATTGATGACGTTGATGCCGTTGCGGAAAGCCTCAAGGGCATTGTCCTTGTCCTCCTGTCTATAGTAGGCCATACCCTGATAGTAATAGAACACCATTTCTTCAGGGTTATATTGGCGAGCCTCGCTGCAGAGGCTGATGATGGCATCGTCGTCCTCATCTTCCCAAGCCTGTTGCACCAGCCGCAGACGGGCCGATGCTTGTTCGGGCGCCAACTGCAACACATAGGAGAAGGCCTGCCGTACACTGTCACGCGGCATCTCCTTCAGCTGCATATAGGCGGCTTTCATCTCGGCAATGTCTGCGCTGGGGTTGGGTTGACGGAGCAGCTCGTTGAAAAGGTCGAGTACGACGGTACTATCGCCTTGCTGCTGTTCGTTCTCAATGATAATCTGCCGAAGTTGCCCCACCTTGTCCTCAATGGAGGCTTTCGGGTTGAGCAGAATGGCGTGGTTGACGGAGTCGGCAGCCGCTTCGTCGCCCTGACGGATGTAATAGCTGCGCAACACTTGTTGAGCCCGCAGGTTGCCTGCATCTTCAGCCAGTACTTGCTGCAACACGTTGTAAGACTCATCGAAATGATCGGCCACAAGCAGCGTGTTGGCATAGAGTGTGCGGTAGGTGGGATCGTTGGGATAGTGCTCGGCCAGCTGACGCATCTCGCTAATGGCAGCATCGGCATTGTCCTGCTCGATATAGATGCGGCACTTGGCCAGTGTGGTGCGTTCCGTAGGTCCGTCGACAGCCTCCAGTTTGTCGAGCGTGGCGATAGCTTTGCCGTAGTCTTCCTGTCGCATGTAGAGCATGTAGAGCGTCTCCAGCAGGTCTTGCCTGCTTTTGTCGGCCTCATACATCTGTTCCATCATCTCTGCACCCTCGCCATAGGCACCTGCCTGAATACTGGCATAAGCCATACGCTCGAGGAAGGTCATGTTTTTGGGTTCCAGATCGCAAGCACGACGGAAGGCATTAAGTGCTTGCTCGTTCTGCTCCATGTCGGCATAGAATTCTCCGAGGAAATAATAGGTCTCGGCAGCCTCAGGACTCAGCTCCTGGCAACGCTGCAGCAGGTCGAAGGCTGCATCAAGGTTCCCCTTCTGCCTCTGCAACAAGGCCTCATGGAACAAAACATCAAACTGTCGTTTAGTTTGAGAGACAGTGGATGATGACAATGATTTTTGGTCAGCCTGTGCCGAAGCCACCATGCCAACCATCACCATCATCAGTATCACTACAATCCTATTCATCTGCGACAATCTCAAACTTCAGACATTTTTCGTTTCAGTTCACTCCTGTATGGCCATAACCACCTGCACCACGCTCTGTCTCGTCAAGCGTTTCCACCTCTATCCATTCTGCCTGTTCATGGCGAGCGATAATCATCTGGGCTATACGTTCTCCATCGTTGATGGTGAAAGGCTGTTGTGACAGGTTGATAAGCAGGACACCCACTTCGCCTCGGTAGTCTGCATCAATAGTACCAGGGGCATTCAATACGGTGATGCCCTGTTTCAAGGCCAATCCGCTACGTGGACGCACCTGTGCCTCGTAGCCCGCTGGCAGTGCGATGTAGAGCCCAGTAGGTATGAGTCTGCGCTCCATGGGCTGCAAAATGATGGGCTCTTCAATGTTCGCCCTGAGGTCCATGCCAGCGCTTTGCTCTGTAGCGTAAGCAGGCAGAGCGTGGCGGCTGCGATTCACTATTTGTATCTTCATTTTTTCTCCTGCCATTATTCTAATGGCCATAATTCGGTGCAAAATTACGAATAATTCTGCGAATAGCCTCAAACAATGTGTTAATTTTCCATATATCGTAACTTTTGATGCCATTATTCTGAGCTATTTCAATTTTTTTCGCTATCTTTGCACCATTCTACACTAAAACATGAATAGTAACAGTCACATTTATGGCAACAGTTGACGACAAGAAAGTGATCTTCTCGATGGTAGGAGTGAGCAAGACCATCCAGCAGAATCAGAAACAAGTGCTCAAGAATATCTACCTCTCGTTCTTCTACGGAGCGAAGATAGGCATTATCGGCCTGAATGGTGCGGGTAAGTCGACGCTGATGAAAATCATCGCCGGCCTGGACCAGCAATATCAGGGTAACGTGGTGTGGGCGCCTGGCTACACCGTGGGTTATCTGCCGCAGGATCCGCCATTGGACGAGACGAAGACGGTGAAGGAGAACGTGATGGAGGGTGTGCAACACGTGTATGACGCCTTGGCTGAATACGATGACATCAACGTGAAATTCGGTTTACCCGAATATTACGAAGACCCCGACAAGATGGACAAGCTGATGCAGCGCCAGGCCGAGCTGCAGGATATCATCGATGCCACCGATGCCTGGAACATGGATTCAAAGCTCGACCGAGCTATGGCTGCCCTGCGCTGCCCTCCAGGCGACTGGCCTGTGACCAATCTCTCAGGCGGCGAACGGCGCCGTGTGGCTCTTTGTCGGCTGTTGTTGCAGAAACCCGATGTGCTCTTGCTCGACGAGCCTACCAACCATCTTGACGCCGAGAGCATCGACTGGCTGGAGCAGCATCTGCAGCAGTATGAGGGCACGGTCATCGCTGTCACGCACGACCGCTATTTCCTCGACGATGTGGCCGAATGGATCCTGGAGCTTGACCGCGGCGAGGGCATCCCCTGGAAGGGCAATTACTCAAGCTGGCTGGAGCAGAAGAGCCAGCGCTTGGCTCAGGAAGAGAAACAGGCCTCCAAGCGCCGCAAGACGCTGGAGCGCGAGCTGGAATGGGTACGCATGGCGCCGAAGGCCCGTCAGGCCAAGGGTAAGGCCCGTCTGAATTCGTATGAGCTGATGCTGAACGAGGAGCAGAAGCAGAAGGAGGAGAAGCTGGAGATTTTCATTCCCAACGGCCCGCGCCTTGGCAACAAGGTCATCGAAGCTGAGCATGTGGCAAAGTCTTTTGCTGAAAAGACGCTCTTCACCGACTTGAACTTCATCCTGCCGCCCAATGGCATTGTGGGCGTTATCGGCCCTAACGGTGCAGGTAAGACTACGCTGTTCCGCCTCATCATGGGTTTGGAGCAGCCCGATGCCGGCACATTCTCTGTGGGCGAGACGGTGCGTCTGGCCTACGTGGATCAGCAGCACAAGGACATCGATCCCAACAAGACCGTCTATCAGGTGGTCTCTCAGGGCAATGAGACACTGCGCCTGGGCGGCCGCGAACTAAATGCCCGAGCCTACCTCAGCCGTTTCAACTTCAGCGGTGTGGATCAGGAAAAGAAATGCGGAGTCCTCTCTGGTGGCGAGCGTAACCGCCTGCAGCTGGCATTGGCGCTGAAGCAGGAGGGGAATGTGCTGCTGCTTGACGAGCCGACGAATGACATTGACGTCAACACCCTGCGCGCTCTTGAAGAAGGCTTGGAGGCCTTCGCAGGTTGTGCCGTCGTCATCAGCCACGACCGCTGGTTCCTCGACCGCATCTGCACACATATCCTGGCCTTCGAGGGCGAGGGCAATGTCTTTTTCTTCGATGGCAACTACTCTGATTACGAAGCAAATAAAGCCCAGCGTTTAGGCATAGAAGAACCCAAACGGGCACGCTACCGTAAACTGATGGAAGAGTAGTTAGAGGTCATTACTACCTCTAACTACTTTTTTTGCTGATGTCTGGCGGATGACAAGCTGCTGTGGCACGATCTCGCGATAGACGCGCTGGTCGCCGCCGATGTGGCGTAGCAGCAGCTGGCAGGCACGCTGGCCCATTAGGGCCGACTGGTCGACAATGGCCGACAGCTGTGGTGTGACGTAACAGGCGTGTTCATCGTCGGTAAAGCCAATGAGTGCCACGTCCTGTGGAATGGCAAGGCCCAGCTGCTTGATGGCAGTGAAAGCCGCAAAAGTGATGATGTCGTTGAAGGCCAGGATGGCATCGGGACGATCCTCCCGCTGCAAGAGCTGCAGGGTGTTCTGTAGGGCCACGTCGTAGTCGATGCGGTCGCATACCACGATATTCCTGTCGATGGGTATGCGGTTTTCACGCAGAGCCTCCAAGTATCCGTGTTTACGACGCCGCACCATGTCGAGATGCTGAGGTCCGCCAATGAAGGCGATACGGCGCGAGCCCGTGTCGATCAGGTGTTGCGTGGCCTGTTGAGCTGCCTCGTCACCATTGGCAGTAACCGTGCTGAAAGTGTCGGTAAGGCACGTGCGTCCGAAAAAAACGAGGGGGATGCCCATTTGGCGAATCTCCTCAAAGTGTTCATAGGTGGTAGAGTCCTGTGCCAAGCAGGCGATGATACCTTCGACGTGCAGGGAATTGAAATTGTCGATGATACGCGCCTCAGCCTCTGCACTCTCATGACTGTTGGCACTGATGACGCTGTAGCCGGCACGGGCGGCCTCTACCTCGATGCCGTCGAGCACAGATGCGAAATAATGGGTGACAAGATTGGGCACGACGACACCGATGACTTTCGGTGCCTCCTTGCGCAGACTTTGTGCAAAGGGATTGGGCCGGTAGTTCAGCTCTTTAGCCAGTGCCTGCACCTTTTGTTGCATCTCCTGACCGATTTCTGGACTTCCGTGCAGTGCGCGGCTTACCGTGGCAATGCTCACGCCCAATTGCTGGGCAATGTCTTTTAATGACGTTCTGCGCTGGTTCTTCATTTTTGACGACTATTTCAGCAATTTGCCGGCAAAGGTATACAAAAAATCTGAATTACGCAAACGTTTACGTAATTTTTTCAGAACGTCATGCGAATCATGAAGCGAATGCCCTGTTTATGAGCGGTAGGCAAGTTGTTGTAATTGAGGCGGCGGATATACTCTACGTGCACAATCTTGAAGATATTGTGGATGCCCGCCGACACCTCCCAGTAGGGCTCTTTTTTGTCAAGCAGATAGGAACCTTCGGGGAAATACATCAATGTGGGGTCACCTGCGTTCTGCGCCAGGAAAGGATTGTTCTTGTCGGTGAGATCACCCCACAGGCATTTCACGGTGAGCCACTCGCGCCACTTCAGCTTGCGCAGCAGGGGAATACGGTTGAAAATCTTTCCGTTCATGTCCCACAACAGCATAGCCGAGGCATAGCGGTCGCTCAGGAACTCCATGTTGTTGATAAGAGTGAAGGTGTAGTCCTGCATGATGTAGGAGAGGTTGGTCTCGGGCATGATGAGCAGTGGGAAAGGCACCTTGTTCCATTGTATGCCGCCCTTGGCCTGGAAGTCCATCTTTCCCCACGACTTCAGCCAGAAGCGCTTGTAAATATTCAGTTCGGTGTAGTTGTAGCCGTAGTCGCCGCCGAGGACGTTTTTCAGGCCCAGCGTGTGGCTGAGGGTGAAGACGGGTGAGTCAAGATTGATAGGCAGTCGTCGCTGCTTAGTGTTGATGAATGTCTCGCCGGGAGCGAAGCGGATTTCGCCACGCAGCTCGGTGGTGCGGAAGGGTTGCGACATAGTCGCATCATACGGGACGTCGGCGGGAACAGGATTGCTCCAGTTATGCCACGTAGATTGGTCGCCGTTTTGCGACATTGGGATGAAGAACAGCTCTCCAGCGCCTTCGTTCTCCTCCGTCTTCAGCGAGAGTGTGGTGCGGAATCCCCAGTCTTCCTCGCGTTCGAAGGTGAGCGACTGGCGGTTGTAGAACATCATCTTGTCCACCTTCGTCCATTTGAACGACGTGAAGACATTATCCTTGTCGGTGTGCATGAACTTGTCGCTGGGCGACATCACGTCATAGGTGCTGCTTAGCGTCAGCGTGCGCTTGGGGAACTCGCGAGGCAGATATTCCTTCTTGTTGAACGACCAGATGAGGTCGCCTTTGTAATAGGTTTTCTTCGAGTCCATGCCGTGTGCAATATAGCCCGAGGCGAAGAAATTGCTGTCGAGGTTGGCAGTGGTCTGTGCTGAGAAGCGGAAACGGTAGCCGTCAACGAAGTTCTGCGTGATCATCGTATTGATGGGGCCTATGTCCACTTTCGACGGCGTCTTCGGCGTGCCCGTCTCCACGAAGTTCTCGATAAACGCTCTAGCCACGAAAATAATGTAGTTGAAGCCCTTTATCTGCTCCAAGCCGTGTACAAAGGCATCCATGGAGCTCTCGCTCTTTGTCAGCTCCACTTGGCGGTACTGCGCCCAGAACTCGTCGTTCTGCATCATCGCGTTGACGTCTTTCACCTCTTTCTTCTTGCCCTTGAAGAGCTGCTTGGGCAACTCGTCGAAGGCATAGTCGGTGAGACGTGTGTTGCGTATGACGGCAAACTGTGCCAGGAAGGAGGCCACCTTCAACTCTGTGAACATGTCATCGATTGAGAGCACCCACTCGCCGTTGGGCAACTGGGTGAACTCCTGCGTCACCTTCATGTTCTCTACGAAATTCACGTCAGAACGCTTGGGAATGGTCATCTCGCAACGCTTCACCTGATAGCTCGAATCGGCCAGGATGTAGAGGTCGCCACGGAATCCGAAATCCTGCTGGTTGTTGGGCAGGAACTGCAGGTGGAAACAAAGGTCGCGTCCCACGTAGATGGTGTCCTCAATGTAATAGCGGTAGAAGGCGATAGCATCTTCGCCGATGGGCGAGGTGAACGGATACTGCAGGAGACGTATCTGGTCATCGTAGATGTTGATGTCGGTAAACACATCCTTCATCAAGGTGGTCAGGATGTCGCCCGTCTGTATGAGGTCGTTGATGCCCTGATTGTTCATACCCTTGATGATGGTTTTCTCGTCGTGAGGGTCACGGCGATATATTTTCTGCGACACGGTCTCATCGACAGAAATGGGCAGCACCAGTTTGTTGTTGTAGGGACATACCTCAATCTGGTTCAGCAGCCATTGCTTCTTCGCCATCTTCGTGCTGTCGAGGAACGACGAGGTAACGTCGTTCAGGGCCAGCGTCAGCTTTTGGTATTTGTTATACTGATAGTAGTCGTGGTTTGCAAGGTCGGTACGCTTTTTCGCCGCCACCACCTTCCTCATCAGCTCCACAGCGGGATTGTTCTTGCGGCTGTAGCGTTTGCGCTTGGTCTTCACAGTGACAGTACCGAGCACCTGTGTGTCGGGCTTCAGTTTGATGCGCAGGTAGGCAGGTGTGCGTCCGTCTACGACGATTGTCTGTGGCTGATAGCCCACGGCACTGAAGGTCAGTGGCCAACTGTCATGACGCTCGATGGTGAAGAATCCGTCGAGCGAGGAGGCCACAGCCACACCATGCCCCTGATAGATGCAACTGGCAAAGGGAATGGTATCGCCTGTCTGCTCGTCGAACACGTGACCAGTCAGCGTCTGCGCAGAAGAAGTGATGAGTGAAAAGTGAAAAGTGATAAGTATCACTACCACTTTCATCATCCATCGTGCAATACTATGATTATTCTTCTTCATACTCATCACTTATCACTCATCACTTCTGAAAATTCCTTACACATCTTCTCATGGCGGTACTTCATGTAGTAATAGAGCGCTGCGAGTACGGTAATCTCGAAGAGCGGGTATATCCAGGGCTCGTTCACCAGACATGCAATGAACATCATCGTAGCACGGGTGTTGTGCGTCAGCGTGTTGGTCATCCACATCAGGGGCAGGCTCTTGCTGCGGAAGCTCTGGCGGAAGTCCTCAGGCATATCGGCAGCACTGGGATATTTTTCCTTCACCTGACGGAAGAATTTCTGAAATTCGGGCGTATTTCTCTCCTGCGTACGGCACCAGCCGATGTAGAAATGATGGAACAGGTAGTCCCAGAAATAGCCTTCGGCTCCCACGGTGAAGGGCCCCCACTTGCGTTTCGGCATGCTGTCGAGCAGGCGCTGCTCTCCTTGTGTGCTACTCAGTTCGCTGCCTTCCTCGCCCTTAATGAAGTAGAGGTGGATCTGGCGGTAGTAGTCAGCCAGCTGACATTGGCGGGCATGCCAGTAGAAACCGGCATATGAGCAGAGTACAAAACCCCAGAACGTCCACAAGTATTTGTCTTGGAAGGGCAACAACTGGTTCCACAGTCTGAGGGCGATACCCAAATAACAGAAGAAGAACCACACGTCGCTGGCCAGACCGTCGAGCATACGGCCTATGGCGGTCTTTTGGTTGGTCAGACGAGCCATCTGTCCGTCTGTACTGTCGCAGAAATTGGCCAGCATCAGTAGGACGACGCCACAAACGTTCCACCACAATTCGGTGTGATAGAAGCAGAAACCGGCTCCAGCGCCAAGAAACATCGAGAGAATAGTGACAAAGTTGGGCGTAACGCCTATCTTAATCCACATGAGCGCGAATGCAAGGCCAATGGGCCGTGTAAAGTAGACGTCGAGCGTCTCTTCCGTGTCATTGCTTTTGAACGACTCGCGCAACAATTGCTTAAAACTCTTATCCATATAATCTTTTCAACAACTCTCTGCAATACAAAACTAGAAATCAAAATTGCGTTTTATCGGGGTGCAAAGGTAAGCATTTTATGTGATAATTCTACCTTTTTAAGCTCTTTTTTTTGCCCATCATGAAAAAAAGTCGTAACTTTGCCACGCAGGTAGAATAATCGGACAATACCTAAATGGGATTAAAATGAAACAGACAGACAAAAACATCATCATGATTACGGCAGGTGGCGTTGGTGCACGTTTTGGCAGCAGCGTACCCAAACAGTATGTGGAAATCAATGGACGCCAGGTCATTTCCTATGTCATCGACGCCTGCAAGCAAAGCCAGCTGGCAGACGCCATTCTCGTCGTTGCCCATCCCAACTATCACGAAGAGCTGACGGCAGCGTATGGAGTAGACGTGGTGGCAAGCGGCCCTGAGCTGAACGTCACGAAACGTAACGGTCTTGACTACATATGCCGTCATACTGCCTGTGAGAAGCTGGTCGTAGTCGATGCTGTCAGGCCTGCAGTAGAGACCCATGTGATAGACCGGTTCTTCACCCTACTTGACGAATATGATGCGGTGGCTTGTGCACATAAAATAACTGACAGTCTTGGACGCTATGGTGAATGGATTGTCAACCGCGAGGAGTATTACACGCTTTCTACGCCAGAAGGTTTCCGTTTCCCCTTGATCGACAGGCATTTCAAGGCCGACTCGCCCCTGACGGAATCCATTCAGCAGCTGCCGCCCACTTCCAAAGTCTATCTTGATTTTGATGCTCCATATTACGACAAGCTGACTTATCCTGAGGATTTGTTCAAAATCCAGTCCATCCTGAGCCGTAGGTAGTCGGCAAATTCATCCCAAGCCAATCCCCAAAAAGGGATTGCGACGAATTTACTGTATGGGGATGTCGAGCGTGAACGTGGAACCCTTGCCAAGTTGCGAATCCACCGTCACAGTGCCGCCAAGGCTATAGGCCATCGTGTGACAGATGCTCAGACCGAGACCAGCACCAGGAACGAACTCGTCAACCTTGAAGAAGCGCTCAAATACCCGCTTCTGGTTCTCTTCGGAAATGCCTAGGCCTGTGTCACGCACCCAAATACTGATGCGGCCGTCAGTAGGTTTGGCATAGCCCACGGTGATACTACCCTGCTGTGTGAACTTCGTGGCGTTGGACAACAGATGCTTAAGTATCTCACTGAGGCGGTTGAAGTCGGAAGTCACCTTCAGCTGATCACAGGCAAACTGCGAATTCATCTCTACGCCGGGCTTCAGGTCCTGACGGGCTCGGTCAATAATCTCCGTCAGCATCATGTTCAGCTCGAAACACGACAACACCATTTGGTCCTGACCTGACTCTATCCGTGAGATGTTCACCACATCGTCGATAATACGTAGCAGTTTCTGTGTGTTCTCGTTAATGAGGTCGAGCAACGAACGGCGTTCTGCATCATCAGTGATGTCCGGCAAAATACTGGTGAAACCCACGATGGCGTTCAGCGGGGTGCGTATCTCATGGCTGATGTTGGCTATGAATGCCGACTTCAGACGGTCGCTCTCCTCGGCACGGTTACGAGCATCGACGAGGGCTTCCTCCATCTGCTTGCGGTCGTCGACATTCATAGTAGTACCCACGATGCTGGTGGGCTTGCCCTCTATATCACGCTCGACGACGGTAGCAAAGCTCTCTTCCCAAAAGAACCTGTTGGTGTTGGGGATGCGCAAACGATACTCTTGGTGATAAGTCTCGCTGCGTCCCTCGCAAATGTCGAGCAACCCCTTGCCCACACGTTCTATATCCTCAGGGTGTATCTGCTGCGACAGCTCCTTATAAAGGGCATCCTCGTCATGTGGTGCCACCCAATCGGCGTGTTCACGGAAATCACTGTCGAAGGTGATGGCCATTGTTTTCGGGTCAAGGTGCCATGTAGTGAGATGCATGGCACGCAGCACGAATTCCGATTCGACGTTGTTTTCCTTCAGTTTGTCCAGCTGCTCCAGCTCATAGCGAAGGTCACGGCCCTGGCGATGTTGCCACACGATGAGCCCGATAAAGGCAAGGCAGGCCAATATCAACAGTCCTAAGAGGACCATGCTGCTGAAGGATGATATCAATAAGAGGTTTGGACTCATCGCCTGCAAAAGTACGAAGTTTTTTTTAATCTCAAAAGAAAAATCCCATTTTCTTTTGCTCTTTGCTCGCTTATTCGTACCTTTGCAAGCTGAAATAGTTATTTTACTTAATGGAACAAACATTTGAGCTCATCGCAAAAACATTCATGGGACTGGAGCCCGTCCTTGCGAAAGAGCTGACTCAACTGGGGGCCAACGACGTACAGATAGGTAGACGCATGGTGTCGTTTACGGGTGATAAGGAAATGATGTATCGCGCCAATTTCCAGTTGCATACGGCCATCAAAATCCTCAAACCCATCCACCGCTTTAAGGCCCATAGCGCCGACGATGTCTACGAAGAAATCAAGAAACTCGACTGGACTGAATATTTGGGCGACGATAAGACGTTTGCCGTAGACAGCGTCGTCTTCAGCGAGGAGTTTCGTCATTCAAAGTTTGTCAGCTATAAGGTGAAGGATGCCATCGTCGACCAGCTGCGTGAGCGTACTGGCAAGCGGCCCAATATCTCTGTGGCCAATCCTGACCTCCGGCTCCATATACACGTGGCTGAGGACCAGTGCACGCTGTGTCTCGACAGTAGCGGCGAGAGCCTGCACCGTCGCGGCTACCGTCAGGAGAGCGTCGAGGCACCCATCAACGAGGTGCTCGCTGCAGGCATCATCCTGATGACGGGATGGCAGGGCGAGACCGACTTCATTGACCCGATGTGTGGCTCTGGCACGTTCCTTATCGAGGCTGCCCTTATCGCACGAAATATGGCACCTGGCCTCTTCCGCAAGGAATATGCCTTTGAGAAGTGGGCCGACTTCGATGCCGACCTCTTCGACAGTATCTACAACGACGAGTCACAGGAGCGCGAGTTTAATCACCACATCTATGGCTATGACATCGACTTCAAGGCTGTCAACACGGCACGTCTCAATGTCAAGGCAGCGGGACTAAGCGATTGCATCACCGTGGAGCAGCAGGACTTCAAGGATTTCCAGCAGCCTAACGACAAGGCCATCATCGTCACCAATCCGCCTTATGGTGAGCGTATCTCCACGCCCAACCTCTTAGAGACCTACCGCATGATCGGTGAGCGACTGAAGCACCAGTTCATGGGTGGCGATGCCTGGATTCTCAGCTATCGTGAGGAATGTTTTGAGCAGATAGGTCTCAAACCCAGCATCAAGATACCCCTCTATAACGGAAGCTTGGAATGCGAGCTGCGCAAGTATCAGCTGTTCGACGGCAAGATGAAGCAGTTCCGCAGCGAGGGTGGCACCGTGAAGACGGAGGAGGAGAAGCGCCAGATGGCTCAGACGCATCGCTTCAAGAAAGAGCGTGAGTTCAAACAGCGACTCACCGAGCAGGAAGAAAACGAAGATGCCGACATCCGCTCATTCACCTTCCATCGCCACGAATTCAAAGAGGAGAGTGGAAAGAGGAAAGAGGAGAGAGGAAAGCGTAGAGAGGAAAGTGGAAAGTGGATAGAGGAGAGAGGAGAGAGAAAGTCCCGATTCTCCAAGGACTCCGGAAAATCAGGTTTTTCTGGCAAGACCAAAAAGCCTGGCAAATTCAACGACAGCCAAAACCGAGGCGGCCACGAGCGTTTCGACCGTAGCGGTGGCAAGCGAAACAAAAAATTCAACCGCGATGAAGACTAAACTGATCACTACGCTATTGCTTTCATTTCTCACGTTCATTCCTATGAATGCACAGCAGAAGCTCTTCACCCTCGAGGACCTGAATTTTGGCGGACGCAACTACCACAGCCTGCGACCGCAGAATATGTTCCTCACGTGGTGGGGCGACCAGCTGGTGCAGACCGATGTGGAGGAGTGTTACACCATTGATGCGAAGACCGGAAAGAAGAAGGTGCTCTTCACGCTTGACCAGATCAACGAGTGGGCTGGCTGCGACGGCGAGCAGACGCAGGTACGGCATCTCACTAACGCCACCTTCCCCTACCCCGACAAGTCCATCGTGGCCGTCGGCAATCGCCGTGCCTTCGTGCTTGTCGACTTCAAGGCGAAGCAAATCGTATGGCAGGATAGCATCTCCGGCCACGATGCCTACGACTGGAACAGCACATCGCGTGCTACGGCATTTGTCGAGAAGGACCAGCTCTTCGTCGTCGATGCTGATGGCAACAAGCAGCAGCTCACCACCGATGGCTCGCGAGAGATTGTCTATGGCAGGAGCGTACATCGCGACGAGTTTGGCATCCACAAAGGCACTTTCTGGAGCCCAGACGGTCAGCGCCTCGCCTTCTACCGCATGGACCAGAGCATGGTGACGGATTATCCGCAGGTGGACATTGACCCGCGTATTGCCGAGCTTCAGCCCGACAAATACCCTATGGCCGGCACAAACACGCACATCGTCACCATCGGTGTCTACGACTTGAAGACTCAAAAGACGGTCTATCTCAAGACACCGTCAGTCGATGTTGCCCCAACGGCCTTGGAGCAGACCAGTTATTTCACCAACATCGCCTGGAGCCCTGATGCCAAGACCATTTACATGTTTGAGCTGAACCGCGACCAAAACGACTGCCGCCTCGTCAGCTACGATGCCGTGACGGGCGAGCGTCTAGCCGAGCTTTGTCGCGAGACCAGCGATAAGTACGTGGAGCCGATGGATCCCATCCTGTTCCTGCCTTGGGACAACAGCCGGTTCATCCTGCAGAGTCGCAAAGACGGCTACAACCACCTTTATTTATATAATGTGAAGGGTGAGCAGATCAGACAGCTTACCAGCGGATCATGGGAGGTGATGGAAGTGCTAGGCTTCAACCAGAAGCAAAAGTCCGTCATCATTGCTTCCAATGAGAAACATCCGCTCCAGCGCAACCTTTACGCCGTCGATGTCAAGACAGGCAAGCGCACCCTGCTTGATAATGGCGAGGGTGTCCACCGTGCCAAGCTCTCTGACACAGGCACCCTGCTCTACGACAAATGGAACTGTCCCACCATTCCCAACAGTATTGACGTAACGAAGATTGCCCCGAAGCCCCAGACTACCAGCCTGCTTACTGCATCCGACCCTTGGGCTGACTATGTGCAACCCATCTTTGAGTGCGGAAGCATCAAGGCTGCAGATGGTGTCACCGACCTTTATTACCGCATGGTGAAGCCCAATGGCTTCGACCCTGCAAAGAAGTATCCCACCGTGGTCTATGTCTATGGTGGCCCTCACGCCCACAACGTGGATGCCTCCTGGCATTGGGCTAGTCGCACATGGGAGACTTACATGGCGCAGAAGGGCTACATCGTCTTCATCCTCGACAACCGTGGCTCGGAGAATCGTGGACGCGACTTCGAGCAGGCCACCTTCCGCCAGCTTGGCCAGGTGGAGATGCAGGATCAGATGAAGGGTGTGGAATTCCTAAAGACCCTACCCTATGTAGATATGAACCGTCTCGGCGTACACGGCTGGAGCTTCGGCGGTTTCATGACCATTTCGCTGATGACGAATTATCCCGACGTGTTCAAGGTAGGCGTAGCGGGTGGTCCCGTCATCGACTGGAAATGGTACGAGGTGATGTACGGTGAACGCTATATGGACACGCCGCAGCAGAATCCTGAGGGCTATGCCCAGACAAGTCTCATCAACAAGGCCAAGAATCTGAAGGGTAAACTCCAGATAATCATCGGTGCCAACGACCCCACCGTCGTTCCGCAGCATGCCCTGTCGTTCCTGAAGGCCTGCATAGAGGCTGAGACGCAGCCCGACTTCTTCGTCTATCCTGGCGAGGGTCACAATATGGCAGGTCATGCCAGCGTACATCTGCATGAGCGTATCACCCAATATTTCGAAGACTACCTGAAATAGAAAGAAAGGAAATGACAATATATCCGAAACTAGTAATGGATGCCCTCGCTACAGTAATGTATGCGGGCACAAAGAAAAACCTCGTAGAGAGCGGCATGGTGGCCGACACACCAGTCATAGCCCCCTTCGATTCCCCTGAAGGGGAAAAGGGCTGGAGGGTGAAGGTAGTGTTGGAGTTTCCACGCGACACCGACCCCTTCCTCAAGTCGACGGTAAAGGCTGCTGAAGCCGCCATCAAGTACCACTGCACCAAGCAAACTGCTGACAGCCAAGAGCCAACGGCCGACATCGAGGTGGATATCGTGACTGAGTTCAAGAACAAGGCACGTCCTGCCGACGAGGCCTTGCTGCCAGGTGTGAAGCACATCATTGCCGTCAGCAGCGGCAAGGGCGGCGTGGGTAAGAGCACCGTGGCCGTCAACCTGGCCGTGGCGTTGGCCCGTCTGGGCTATCGTGTCGGTTTGCTCGATACCGATATCTTCGGCCCGTCCATTCCCAAGATGATGGGTGTGGAGGGCGAGCGCATCTATTCCTTGCACAAGGACGGACGCGACCTCATCCTGCCCATAGAGAAATATGGTGTGATGATGCTTAGCATCGGTTTCTTCGTGGCACCCACCACGGCTACCCTTTGGCGTGGCGGCATGGCCTGCAACGCTTTGAAACAGCTTATTGCCGATGCCGACTGGGGCACACTCGACTATTTCATCCTCGACACGCCGCCGGGCACCAGCGACATCCATCTATCCATCCTGCAGATGCTCAAGCTTACCGGCGCCATCATCGTGTCAACACCGCAGCAGGTCGCCCTGGCCGATGCACGCAAGGGCATCGACATGTATATGAACGAGAAGGTGAACGTGCCCATCTTGGGACTGGTGGAGAACATGGCTTGGTTCACGCCTGCCGAGTTGCCGCAAAACCGCTACTATATCTTCGGCCGTGAAGGCTGCAAGCAGCTGGCCGAGGAGATGCATGTGCCCCTGCTGGCACAGCTGCCTTTGGTGCAGAGTGTCTGCGAGGCCGGCGATGGCGGTGCTCCTGTGGTCACCAATGTCGACTCCATGTCGGGCCAGGCCTTCCTCTCGCTTGCCCAGGCTGTCGTCACCGTCGTCAACCGCAACGAAAAGAAATCCGAATAACCTGTGATAGAATACTCATTATTCAAATAAAAACTTTTTCTTCGCTTAACTATGATTTGGAATCCGAACAAAGAATGTATGAGCCGCGACGAGATGAGCGCGCTTCAGGGAAAGCGTCTTCACAAGATTGTGGAGTATGTGTATCACAATGTGCCCTTCTATCGCAATAAGCTGCAGGAGCTGGATATCCGTCCCGATGATATTCAGACCATCGAGGACATCAAGAAGCTGCCCTTCACCACGAAGAAGGACCTGCGCGACAACTATCCCTTCGGCCTGCAGGCTGCTCCTCAGAGTGAGATCATCCGTGTACACGCTTCGTCAGGCACGACGGGCAATCCTACCATTGTGGGCTATACCCGCAAGGACATCGGCGTGTGGAGCGAGTGCATGGCACGCTGTCTGACGGCCTATGGTGTCACTCGCGACGATATCTTCTCTGTGGCCTACGGCTACGGCCTCTTCACCGGTGGCCTCGGCGCTCACTACGGCGTGGAGCATCTTGGCGCCAGCGTCATCCCTGCCGGCACGGGCAATACCGAGAAGCACCTGAAGCTCATCCGCGACCTTGGCATCACGGGCATCGCCTGCACACCGTCGTATGCCCTCTATCTGGCTGAGACGATGGATAAGTTAGGCATCAAGAAAGAGCAGATCAAGCTGCGTGTGGGTGCCTTTGGCGCCGAGCCTTGGACGGAGAGCATGCGTAAGGAGATTGAGGAGCGTCTCGGCCTGAAAGGCTACAATATCTACGGTCTCTCAGAGGTGATGGGCCCGTCGGTAAGCTACGAGTGCCAGATGCAGCACGGCTCACACATCTGCGAGGACCATTTCTATCCTGAGATCATCAACCCTGTGACCTTGGAGAACGTGCCCAACGGCCAGCAGGGCGAGCTCGTCTTCACCACGCTGACCAAAGAGGGTATGCCTGTGCTGCGCTATCGCACACGCGACCTCTGCTCGCTGATGGACGGCCAATGTGACTGCGGCCGTACCTCCATCCGCATGGGACGCATCGAGGGCCGCTCAGACGATATGCTCATCATCCGTGGTATCAACGTGTTCCCGTCGCAGGTGGAGAGCGTCATCCTCTCGCTGCCTGAGTTCGCTCCTCACTATCTGCTCGTCGTGGATCGCGTCAACAACCTCGACACCCTGCAGGTGCAGGCCGAGCTGCGCCAGGAGGTCTTTACGTCTACCTTCGACACGCCCGCTGCTGTCGACCAGCTCGAGAAGAAGCTCGCCGCCAAGCTGAAGAGCGTGCTCAGCATCGCTGCCAAGGTGCAGCTGAAGGCTCCCGGCACCATCGAGCGCAGCCAGGGCAAGAGCGCACACGTCATCGACAAACGCAAGCTGTAAGCCATGAGGAAAGGAGGATTATGGCTTCTGTTGGCACTCTTTGTGCCGATGCTGCTCAGCGCCCAGGACACGTCTTTCGTGAAAGGTGCCGATGTGAGCGGACTGCCACGACAGGAACGTTTTGGCGTGGTCTTCCACGACCGCGATGGCCAAGAGCGTGAGTGCCTGGAGCTGCTGAAGAACGACTATCAGATGTCGGCCATCCGCCTGCGAGTGTGGGTAGAGCCCACACGCGACGGCTCTTCCACCAAGGAGGAGGTGCTGCGTATGGCTCTGCGTGCCAAGGCCCTGGGCATGGACGTGATGATCGACTTCCACTACAGCGACTGGTGGGCCGACCCAGCTCAGCAGCCCATCCCCGCCGCTTGGCATGGGCACGACTATGAACAAATGAAAGAGGACCTCCGCCGTCACACGGTGGAAGTCCTCTCTTTGTTGAAGGAAAACGGCGTAGAGCCCCGCTGGGTGCAGGTGGGCAACGAGACGAGCAACGGCCTGCTGTGGACGGTGAAGACCGATGAACGCGGCTGGGTCGTGAAGGACGAGAACGGCAAGAGCACCATGGTGGAAAGCATGGGACATATCCAGACTGAGCCGGAGCATTATGCCGGCTTCATCCGCACAGGCTACGATGCCGTGAAGGAGGTGCTGCCCAATGCCCTCGTCATCGTCCACTTGGACAACGGCTACAAGCCCGGACTCTACGACTGGAATCTGGGCACGCTCCTGAAATACGGCGGAAAGTTCGACATGATCGGCATGTCGCTCTATCCCTACTGGGCACGCCGCAGCCATCCTGAGCTGCAGGCCGACAGCGTCATCACCTCCTGCATCGCCAATATCCGCCGTGTCAGCGAGAAGTTCGGCTGCGACGTAATGATTGTGGAGACGGGCTTCGAGGTGAACGAGCAGCATCCCGAGCTGATGGACGAGGGCCGTCGCCAGCTTTCACGCATCATCCACGAGGCCCGCACCAATACCGACGGCCATTGCCGCGGCATCTTCTATTGGGAGCCCCAGACCATTCCCGGCGGCTACAAGCTAGGCGCCTTCAACAGCAAAGGCGGACCGACAGCCATTATGGAGGCCTTTGTGGAGTGACCTTTTTGTTGTTTTAGAATTCATATCCGATATTCAGATAGAAGTAAGGCTCCTTGGTGTGATTGCTGTAGCCTAGGGTGGCACCGATGGGTCCGAACATCGTGTTGTAGTAATAGGCACCCTGCACGCCAAGCATGGTCTTGTTGTCGAGCAGTTCCTTCAACTTGCCGGCTTGCTGGGCACCGGCCACACGAAGCAGCACATAGTTGTTGGTGCCGATGCGCTGCTGCGCCTGCAGCTGAGCCGCCACTACCTGATGGTCAAGGTATTCCATGTTACCGATGCCGGCGAAGGGCATCTGCTGGGCTACGTAGTGGCCGAACCAATCGCCGCCGACGGTGTTGCCAAAGACGGCAGGTACGATAGAACCGAAGAGCAGACGGCCATAGAGCATCGGCTGGAGGGTGAATTTGTTGCCGAGGGTCAGCGACATGCGCCAGTTGGCATTCACCTCGCTCATGCCCGTCTTTTTCCCGATGGTCGAACCGTCGGGTGCACGGTCGTTGAGCTTGGCGAAGTTGTTGGTCACGTATGCATACTCAGCCTTGAAGCGGGAGCCGCGTGAGGGGAAATACCAGTTGTCCTCGCTGTTGTAGTCCAAGCGTGCACGGTAGCTGTAGAAGTGTTCGTTCCTCAGCGTCACCTGCTTCGACGTCTCCGAGCCGAGCTTGTTGCGGTAGTGCATGAAGTCCCAGCGCAGGCCCATCTTCAGG
>JAGAAJ010000093.1 GCA_017615355.1 Prevotella sp. | reverse complement strand
TCTATATCAATAATGTGATAGCCGACGACTGCGACTCGCTGGCAGGCATCATTATTACCGGCATGGAGGGTACGCCCATCAAGAACGTTTCGTTAAGCAACATTCGCATTCAGTACAGGGGTGGCGGTAAAAAGGTGACAATACCTTACCGCGAACAGGGCACCAACTATCCCGAACCTCGTTGGGCAGGGCCTACGCCAGCCTACGGACTCTTTGCCCGTCATGTGGATGGACTCAAATTGCACAACGTGGAGTTCGAGCTTCTAAGTCCTGACGAGCGCCCAGATATCATCCTTGAAGACGTGATCAAATAGTTGTCCAAAGTGCGTTTATGTTTCAGCCACTCCCCCGCAGTCCGTCAAGTTATGAAGGCGCAACTCATCACGAGCTGCGCCTTCGCAAAGATTTACCTGAAAAAACATCTTTTACCTTGCAGAAAATACTAACTACCCTCCTCTATGAATATATAACTAACAACTAACTCTTTTTGAAAATCTTCTTACCATTTACTATATAGAGTCCGGCCTTCGTGGGCTGACCTTGAATTCGGCAGCCATCGAGGGTGTACCACACATCAGGCATCTGACTTCTGACCTCTGACATCGACTCGATTCCCGTGCTCTCATTCTTTACGAGTACAATGGCGGTGAAATTGAAGGGATCACCGTCTTCCTTGTTGCACTGAACCATTAGTCTGTCCACATCGGCCAGTTTTGCGGCCATATCGACACTCTCAATATTGAGTTCGGCAAAATCGTTTGTCATGGTCATTGTGTTCTGGTCGCCAAGCTTGCCACCGTCGCCCCATGACGTGAGAACATTGATAACATAATTCGTGCGCCCTGCCTCTGAATAGAAGCGAATGGCTTTGTAGTCGCTCCAGTTGATACCTTCGAAAGAGGTCTTTGCAACCTCTAAAGTACTCCATGAGTCCATCCAGAAATAACCAGACCAAACGGTATTGTCATCGACATTGTCCTTACCGTCGCCATACCATGCCTTGGTTGCCGTAAAGCCAGTGCCACAGATTTCCATTCCAGATTCCTTCAGACGCGCAAGCATGCCTTTTGTGATGAATACCTCCATAGAGCTCTGGTCGGCATAGAGATGGTGTTCATAGCGTGTACCGGGCAGCATGCCTCCGTTGCTATGAAGTTCGATGACCTCTCCTGTAGCGTTAGTAAACTCTATGACAATTTTCTGGCCAACTTGTGCATCAGCGAACTTTGTGGCTTCGATAGTCAGTGTGTTGTCCCAGTTCACAGCGTGAGTACCTTCCCACAGATCGGTAGCTGAAACAATAGTAGTGGTTGCCGTCAGGCACATGAGTAAAAATACTTTCTTCATAATCATTGTTTTAAAATAGTTGAACATGTTTTGTTTTGATGTTGCAAAAGTAGTTAGGAATCCCAATAAAGACTATAAAACATGTTTCATATGAAAACAAAAATCGTTCACTGTAACATTTCTGTTTAACAATGAACGATTTTTATCAAATTATACGTACTATCAATACTGGCTGACCTTTACGTCTGAGACGGTAACCGAGCCGCCGTAGTTGTTAATACTCCAGCAATTCTTCTGGATGCCATAAATGCGATTGGTGTAGCAGACATTGTCGTTAACGTACATCACCATGACTGAGTTGTCGGTATAGATATCTATCTTGTATACGTTATCGTCTGGACGGGAGAAGCCGTAGCTGTCGATACCCTCGACGAAGCCCTTGCCTTCCTCACCTTCCTGTTCAAAGTTCACCTTGCGCCAGTTTTCGTTCTCAGGATTAAAAACCATCGTGTAGTATTTCTTTGAGTCTGTTCCTCGAACCAGCGAAATGCCGAACTTGTCCCAGTTGTTCGAGGTCTTAATGGTCAATGAGATGTGGTTATGAGTACCCAGGCGATTGTAGAGTACGTAGGCATCGTCACCAGAGAGGTTACCGTTACTGTAGCCGCTGCTGGCCATTACGTTAAGGCTTTGAGCCTGGTTGTACTTGTTTGCCATAGCAGGAACCTCGCCCACAGTGAGTGTTCCATCAGCGTGTTGGATAATCTTGTGGCACACCAGCGCACCAGACCAGTTGGGCTCGTTACCATCACCAGCACCCACGTTGGTGTTCATTTCGTGGATGTCGCCACCCGAGCGGAAGGGACACCAGCCCCAGATGTAGCGGTCGGTACCGTTTGAGGCGGTCTTGCCGGCATAGAAACCGCGGCTGTCGAGAATACCCTCCTTGCCGTCCTTTGGCCAGTTTGCACCCGGATCATTGAAGCAGGCTTTCAGTGCCTCCCACGACGTAGCCATCATGTACTTCACCTTACGGCTCCATGAGGCCTTATAGCTTTCGCTGTAGACCAAGTACCAATAGTCGCCCATCTTGAAGATGTCAGGACATTCGAGTACACGGTCCCACACCATATTGAACTGACCTACATGTTCCCACGTTTTCATTTCAGTAGACTTGAACTCAGCAAACTTGGGGTCGCCGCCATTGACGGGACGGGTAGTGATAACCATGTGGTACTGTCCGTCCTCGGCCACAAAGATCTGCGGGTCGCGGAAGTCGGTAGCCGAATAGCCGTAGTCAGGGCCATTGAGCTGCCACAGCTCGTCGCGTGTCCAGGTTTTGAAGTCAGGCGAAGTGGCACGCATGATTGCCTCGCGATACTTGCTGTTGCCGTTATGGCCTGTATAATAGATGTAATAAAGGCCGTCCTTCTCGTTGTAGTAGCAGCATCCCGTACCCAGAGCAGCGTCCTGCTGGTAGTCGTTGGCTCCCATGGGCAGTATTTCGCCTAATGACTGGTAGTTGCAGCCATCGGTGGTCGACACTCCCCAGATAGGGTGGAAACGATAGGTCATGTTGTTGGTATACTCCTGCAGATAGAGTACCTTGAAGTCGCCAGCCTTCTGGTCGTAGAACGGCATGGGGTCGCCACAACGTCCGATGGCAGGCGTATAGTAGGTAGAAAAACCTGTCTCGTCGGTAGGGGTGAAGAACGTGGTGGTTCCTGCCCAGTCCTTGGCGGGATCGCCAATTACCTCGTCGTCAGAGCAGGAGCAGAGAAGCCCCCCTCCAACTCCCCCGAGGGGGAGAGCAGTTACCATGTAAACTACTAATGATATGATTTGCTTTTTCATATTGTTATTCTGTTTTTATTATTTGTCAATGGATAGTCTATATGTTTCCTCCCCTCGGGGAGGTTAGGTGGGGGCCTATTCTCCTGTCAGATAGTGGTAGGCATTCAGCATGATGGTTCCCATGTTGTCGTGGTAGTTCGATACATACGACGTAGGTGAGTTCCAGTCGAAGAGTCCTGAACCGAAGCAGATGACACCGCCCTTACCATATTCTCCGTTGGCAGCCTTCAGCTCCCACGATGATACGCTGTTGTCGCCACCCAGGGCACGCCCGCCGGTCTTCGCCTCAACGGCACCCTCGCGACCCTCGTATTCGCCCCAGAATCCGAACTGTGACGTGGTGTTGCAGATGGTATAGTCCTTATCCAGCGTATAGACGGCATTCTCAGCAGCACCGGGATAGGTCTTCAGGCCCTGCCACAGCGGGTGGTTGATGTCGTAGGCATAGAAGTGCCAGGGATCATCGCCCATCAGGTCGGAGCCCTCACCGCCACCGCCGCCCCACACATTGTTGGGATAGGCATCCTGAGGCATAGCCCCCAGGGCAATAGCGAAGTTGACAGCAGAACGTCCTAATACGAAGCCCACGCCACGCTGCCAGCACTCCTTCATCTTGGCCAATGCCGACATAGCAGCCTTCTCAGCCTCAGCAAAGCCGTTGTAGTTACCATAAGACGAGCAATGGCGATGGAAGAAGATGAACTTACATTCATCGAGTGATACATTGCCATTGGCCACATCGCTCCAAGATGCATAAGCCGAACCGGCGATGTTACCAGTGAGCCATTTGGCGGCAGCCTTCTCCTCGTCGTTGAGCATTTCCACATTCTCTGCCTCACCCACGAACAATGCCTTGGGCTTGTCAATCATGACGGCATAAACGGTATAAGTGTTCGAGGCGGTGTTGTCAGTCAAGGTAATCTGGAAAGGCTCTGTAAAATTGCCCTTCGTGCCACTGGCTGGACTACATATGGCATCCTCGCTGCACTCCACTTCGAAGGTGGCGTTGGCAAGATCCACACCGCTGTTGGCAGTCACAGAGACGGTCACGGTCTTATCAGCTTGGTTGATGGCACCCTTTACGCCCTCTAAGAGGAAGAGCGTCATAACGGCCTCGTCGTTGCGTACTGCTACCTGGTAGTCCATGACAAGATCACCATTTGTGATGTGCAGGGTCTTATCGGCCACAAGATTGATATGGTCGCCCACCTTGAAGTTACTCTTTGCACCAGCAGAAACGGTGAGGCTGGTAATCTCCATATTGTCCTTTGCAGTAAAGTCAACAGGCACCTTCACCTTAATGAGACGTTTCTCTGTATTGATAGTGGCAGGATACTGTCCGTTAAGCACGAGTTCCTGTACCAGACATTCTCCACTGACATCGATGCTGCCCGTGTGGTCATCGTCAGAGCAAGCTGCGAAACCGCAGACAATGCAGATGAAACCAATAATGTTTAATATCTTTGTCTTCATATTCTTTAATCTTTAAACTATAACTATCAACTTTATCTTTTACCATTGTCCGCAGTTTTGCGTATAGTGTCCGTTAGAAGCTGCTATCTGCTCGAATGGAACGGGCAGGTACTCGTTCTTGTTAGCCGTGAACGAAGATCCTTTCAGGAAGTTCATCGTCTCACTCTCATCCGTATAGAACTTATTGAGAACGGTGGCAGCATCGCCCCAGCGTACGAGGTCGAAGAAACGCTCGCACTCCATAGCCAGCTCCAGACGACGTTCCATCTTGATGATCTTCATGGTTTGTTCCTTGCTGTAGGAACCATTATACTTGCCCACGGCATAGTGTACGCCATACTTGTTGGGATAGCCTGCTACAACACTGTTTGTGGTCATGCCGGCAGCACGATTACGAATCTGATTGACCAGTGTGATAGCTTCGGTGGTGTTATTTAGCTGAGCCTGTGCCTCGGCACGCATCAGCAGCACATCGGCATAGCGCAGCACCACGCGGTTCATCGATGATGCCCACTGGTTGTCGCAGTTGAAGAGGTAAATATTGGTGAGATCGGGGTCAACGTTCTGCTTCAGCGATACGAAGTAGCCATAGTCACCACCAGAGCGGCTCCAAGTGTTGCTCTCACTCATCATGTAAGCAGTGTTGAACATATAGGGAGTGCCAGGCACGCCAACCGTCACAAAGAGGCGGGGGTCAACGGTCTCGTTGCTGCCAACGGTATAGTCAACAGAGGCAAAGTTGTCGAGCATGGGCAGACCGTCGCTATTGGTGCGGTAGGCATTGACCAAGCTGTGTGAGGGCTTGTAGAAATCGCAGCCTGAGTCGTGTACCTTCGGAATACAGGGCACAATCAGACGATTTGAGAAGTTCACGTTGCCATATTCCGTGCCATCGTTCCTAGAATACTGGATAGCCCAGAGACATTCTTTACCATTCTCGTACTGCTCCTCAGGACGGAACAAGTTGTGCAGATCGTTTTCCAGTCCGTAGCCGGCTGCCGTATAGATGGCAGGATTGGTGTATTCGACCACCTTCTGCAGGTCTTCAGTGTTGATGCCAGTCACTTGGTTGCTATTGGCATCATCCTGACGATATGCCTTGTAGAGATATACCTTGGCTAAGAAGGCAGCGGCGGCAGCCTTGGTGGGACGGCCTTTTTCTTTCTGCGTCACAGGCAGTACGTTATATGCATCCTCCAGGTCGTTGATAATTTGCTGCCAGCCCTCGTCGTTGGTGTACTCGGTATTTGAGAGGTTATTGTAATCTTCCTCCTGCATGTTGGGCTTGTTGACAAAAGGAATCTTCTTGAATAGACGCTTCAGCTGGAAGTGTCCATAGGCACGCAGGAACTTCATCTCGGCCGTGCGCTGCTGAATCTTAGCATCGTTCTGGTCGGCTGTGGCGAGGATGTCCAAAGAGAGGGACACACGCGACAGGTAGTTATACATCTTTCCCCAGATTGAGGCGAAAGGCCAGTCGGTGGTGTTGATACCCACTTCCTTTTCCAGATTGTGGAACGGACCGCCATCGCTGGCGTCGGCACCACCCACGTAGGCATCGTCAGAGCGGGTATCGTAGTTCCAAAGCGAGAACGAGGCATTCATATCTTCGATGGACACCAGTCCTGCGTATGCAGAGATAATAACATTGTCAATGTACTTGGCATCCTTGACTTCGTCCTGAGTCAGTGTAGCCTGAGGCACCTGCTCTTCCAGGAAATCAGAGCAAGACGTGAAGCTAAAGCCTATCAGGCCAGCACATACTATATTGAATATCTTAGTTTTCATAACTTTTACCTTTTTACTTTTTTACCTTTTTACTTTTCTCAGAAGCTTACGTTCAGACCGAATGTTATATTCAGAGGAATAGGATAGCCGAATCCAGGATTCTCGGGGTCGGCACCAGAGAACTTGCTGCTCTTGATGGTCAACAGGTTTTGGGCAGAGGCATAGAGGCGGATGCGGTCCATCCGCAGCTTGTCGGAGAAGGTCTTAGGCACATTGTAGCCCAACTGGATGGTACGCAACTTGACAAAAGAACCGTTTTCGATGTAGTAGGACGATACGCGGCCCTCATTGTTCGAGTCGGTGGTGGTCAGTGCTGGGATGTCGCTGCCAGGATTGGCTGCGCTCCATGCGTCGAGAACGCGGACACCCTTGTTCAGATAAGGCACATTGATGTTGTTGTTGGCCCAGAAGTCAGTCTGCGACTTATAGCCTCGGCAGTCAACATCCACACCCTGCACACCCTGCCAGAACATGGTGAAATCGAAATCCTTGTATTCTAAGTAGACGTTCAGGCCCCAAGTGAATGCGGGTGTCGGATCGTAGATCCAGTCCTGGTCGGCTTCGCTAATCAGTCCGTCACCGTTCAGGTCCAAGTAGCGGATGCGTCCCAGTCCGGCACCTTCCTGCACGGCGTGGTTGTCAATCTCCTCCTGACTCTTGAAAATGCCATCGGCGATGTAGCCCACCTGTGCACCCATAGGATGACCGATGACGCTCTTCACGCCATTGCCACCGAAGGTGCCCTTGGCAGCCACCGTCTCGGGCAATTTGGTGATCTCGTTAGAGTACCGACTGACGTTGCCGTTGATGTCCCACGAGAAGCCGTTGGCCAGCTTGTGACGATAGCCCACCGACAGCTCCCAACCGATGTTCTTCATCTCACCGGCATTAATCCACTGCGAGGCACCCTCACCCATGGCGGCAATACCGTCCATAGGCAGCAGGATGTCGGTAGTGAGCTTGTGGAACCAGTCGAAACTGCCGTAGATCTCATTGTGCAGCATGGCGAAGTCGATACCAATGTTATGCTGGGTGGTTGTCTCCCACTTGATATCCTCGTTGCCACGCTGTGTACGCACATAGCCATTGTTCAGGGCATAGCCGCCATTGCTGCCTGCGATATCGTAGGAGGTACCTGCCTGACCGCTTCCCCAGAGGCCAGTGGTCACCACAGCCTTGTAGAGCGTATAGCGGGCAGTGTTCGAGATTTCCTGGTTACCAGTCTGTCCCCAAGAGTAGCGCAACTTCATGTTGTCCAGCCAGTTGAGGCCTTCCATGAACTTTTCCTCACTGATTCTCCAACCGGCACTTGCTGAAGGGAATGTACCATACTGATTATTCTTACCGAAGCGGCTCGAACCGTCACGACGCATGGTCAGCGAGGCCAGATACTTTTCGGCGTAGGTATAGTTTACTTTTCCAAAGAATGAGACCAGCGAGAAACCGTCGCCAGAACCTTCTGCCAACTGACGGCCACTTCCTGCTGACGGCCACATATAGTCTGTATTGAGAATACTCATTTCATAACGCTTGGCACTGTTCCAATTATAGTCCTGACGGTTAACCTCCATACCAATCATGGCATCGCCACGATGAAGGCCAACCTCTAGGTTGTAAGTGGCAATGGCATTCCACATCCAGCGCATCCAGTGCTCCTGCTTGCTCTCGGCAGCCGTCTCTGTGCGCATCACCTTACCATTGGCAATGGGGTAGGTGAAGAAGCGCTGCTGCTTCTGACTATAGTCCATACCTAGTGTAGTGCGGATCATGAAGTCCTTGAACGGGGTGATGCTCAGGTGCACATCGCCGAATGAGCGCCACTGGGTGTACTGGTTATCCTTATTGTTATAGAGCAGGCTCAGCGGGTTCTCACGCTCAGAATAAGCGCCAAGGGCCTGTGCATACTCACCGTTCTCAGCATAAATGGGGAAATTGGGATTGAACTCCAAGGCATTCTCCAGAATGCCGCCAGGAGCGTCAGTACCCTGTGTGCGGTTCATCGTGAAGTTCTCGCCGATGGTCACCAAACCGTCGAACAGCTTATACTCGCTGTTGGCACGGGCCGACAAGCGGTTGAACTGACTCTCCTTAATGGTACCCTTATTGTCGTAGTAGCCCACTGAGAAGAACGAGTGGCCTTTTTCAGAACCATTGCTCACCGAGAGGTTGTACTGCTGCACGATGCCCGTGCGGGTAATCTCGTCAAACCAATCGGTATCACCCGTGCGCACAGAGGCATTCTCATCGAGAAACATATTCATCGTCAGCTTGTTCAACACAGGATTGCCTTTGCTGTCGTAGCCCCAGTCGAAGTTGTAGCCCAAATTGTTGTTGTTGGGGTTCAGCCCGTCATTCACCGAGGCTTGCCAGTAGGCACGCCCCCACTCCGAAGCGTTCATCGTCTCAATCTTGTTCGTATAGAGTGAGGCAGCCAAGCTGGCGTCGAAGTTCACTTTCACGGTACCATCCTTGCCCTTCTTAGTAGTGATGATGATGACACCATTGGCAGCGCGCGATCCATAGATACTGGCCGAGGCAGCATCCTTCAGCACCTGGATCGACTCGATGTCATTGCCGTTCAGCTCGTGCATGCCGGCCTTCGTAGGCACACCGTCGATAATGTAGAGAGGGTCATTGTCGTTCAGTGTACCGACACCACGAATACGGACGCTGGCAGCACCTGATGGGTTACCGTCGGCCTGGATGTTCATGCCCGGCACGCGGCCCTGCATAGCCTTGATGGGGTTGTTCTCGTTCTGCTTTGCCAGATCCGAAGGACTCACCGTTGAGATGGCACCTGTCAGGTCAGCCTTGCGCTGCGTGGTGTAACCCGTCACCACCACCTCGTTCAGCTGCAACTGGTCCTCTTTCATCTGCACTTTCATGCCTGAGGCAGCTGCCATTTCCACCGGATCGTAGCCGATGTAAGTCACAACAAGCATCGTTCCGGCAGCAACCTTCAGTTTGAAGTTGCCGTCGAAGTCGGTAACAGTTCCGTTGCTGGTACCTTTCTCCATGACAGTGGCACCGATAACTGGCTCACCGGTCTCATCGACCACCGTTCCTGTTATCTCACTTTGCGCGTACAATAATGTACTTGCAAAAGTGAGCAACGCGCTCAGTAGAAATCTCCTTAGTCTTTCCATTTGCTTTTTTCGTTTTTGGTTAATACTCTGTTTGTTGAATTCTGATGCAAAAGTATTAACTATATGGTTTGAAGCATTAAAAATATCGTTCATCCCGTGCAAATAATGTTGCAATGTAACATTTTTGCGATGGAATGAACGATAATTCTTAGTATTGAGAAATTATTCAGCTATTTCCTCACGTCGCCAGGCACCATTCCGTACTCCTCCTTAAAGCACTTTGTAAAGTAAGAGGGAGCGGTGAAACCGACGGCGTAAGCCACCTCAGATACGCTCTTATCGGTGGTAAGCAGAAGCTGGTAGGCCCGGTTCAGGCGGGCGGTGCGTAGCAGCTCGACAGGCGACGAGCCTGAGATGGCCTTCACTTTACGATACAACTGTACGCGACTGAGGTTCATGTCAGCAGCAAGATCTTCCACACTCACATCGCTGTCTTCGAGCCTTGCCTCGACCACCTCTTTGAAACAGGTGATGAACAGTGACACAGCGGCAGGCTCATCCTCTTCGGGCGTATCTGTTGGTTCTGCTGTGTCGCTGTTCTTTGTAGGCTCAGAATTCTTTATTGACTCAGGACTTTCTGTTGGAACAGGAAGGTCTTCTGGCTTCATATTCCACAAGGTATTCACCACGCGTTCACGCTGCAGGGCAATCTTGCGGAGGTGATAGAGGTAGAATAGTACGAATACCACGACCAATAACACGATGATACCGATAGCCAGCCAGTTGATGACACGCTGCGTGTCGAGCTTGTGCAGGTAGTTGTCGGCCTTCTCGTGCAATAAGTCCAGCTGGCTGGCTTGCCGCATGATTTCCTCGCTCTCCATCAGCAGCACCTTGGCATTGTCGCGGGTGACGAGAGCCGACATCATCATCGTCTCCTTGTCATAGGGTTGGCCATCGAGTATGCGGATGGCTAAGTCGATGATCTGGTCACCGTGAGTTGGATAGATATACGAAGCGTCTAGCAACGAATCGCGCACCAATTGTATGCCGCCGTTTTCACCTGGCAAACCGTCGATGCCGCAATAAAGTAGATTCTGGCTATTAGCCTTTAGCTGTGGGCTTTCCAAAAGAGCCTTGCGGGCACCCATTGCCGTACGGTCATTAGCGCCGAACACCAGATCTATGGATACATCTTTATGATCAGCGAGCCACTGCTGGGTGACCTTATAGGCCGTCGGCTCCGTCCAGTCGCCTTGTAGTGAGGCCACCACCTCGATGTCAGGTGCATCCTTGATGGCGTCCATGAAACCGTTATGGCGCTCTATAGCGGGTGACGAGCCTTCCAATCCCTTTATTTCCAATACCGAGCCCTTGCCACCAAGGCGCGAAACGATGTATTCGCCCATCACGTGGCCCATCTCATAGTTGTCGGCACTGATGAAGGCTGTATATTTCTGCGAGTTGGTCTTCCTCTCAAACACAATGACAGGGATACCCTTATCGTAGGCGCGGTCGATGGCCGGCGAGATGGTCTGCACCTGATTCGGTGCCACAATCAGCAAGTCGATGCCATCATTTACCAGACTGTCAATCTGCTGCACCTGCCGCTCGTCGCTATCATAGGCAGCAGCAAACTTCAGTTCTACGTTGTCATGGAAATAGGCTCCCATCTTCAGCTCGGCATTCTGCTTGTCACGCCAGATATCAACGGAGCACTGCGACACACCGATACGGTATTTTACTTTGCTTCCGGAACATGAGGTAAGCATAGCTGCAACTACAATGATGAATAATATAATCTTTCGCATATTGTTTAGCTGTACCATTTGGGTTAAATAGGTATTTGTCAATACATCTATATGTTAGGGATGTTCTTTTTTATCCACAACTTGAAGAGTGGGTCGTTATAGGTTATTACAGAACCATCAATATCAATCAGGTCTTTCTTTAGTAAAGACTTCTTGATGCCCTGGACGTTGGCAGAGCTTTCAAGATGGTATTTCTTGATGACCTCTTTCTTGGTGAATCCAGTATCCACGCCATTTGCAATCGCTTTCAGAAGATTCAGCTGTAGTTCTGTAAGACCTTCAACTTCTCTTTGGAAGAAAACCTTGTTCTGCTCCAGCAACTCTTCGATGGACTCCTCTACCATTTCATAGGTAACTACTGACTTTGCCTTATACCAGACAATCCAAGAGAGGTGCTGTACATAGGATGACAAATCCTCTGTTACCTTGCAGATGCGCTCTGCCTGCTTTTCGGTAATGACCTTGCATGTTTCTTGGAACTTATGACAGATAAAAGGTATCCATTCCTCTGTCGGTATCTTCTTCAGGAACATCATGTCGCCAAACTTGTAGAATGGATTGCTGGAATCGCTGAACAGCTCAGTCATCAGATGACGCTTGCTACCAAACAAACAATATGAAACTTTTTGCTGGTGTTGCCATACTGAGCGAAGTTTTTTCTGGAACGTCATTGAGTCCTGGAACTCGGCAACTTGCTGAAATTCATCGAGACATAGGACAATGTGAATACCCTTCTTTTGGGCAATCCTCTCTGGCAGCTGCAGTATATCCTCTGCATCATCCTTGACAGGAAACTCAAAAGACAGGGAATACTCTTGTATTGAGTCAGGACTGAATGCCACTTTAGTTATAACTCTGGAAAGGAACTCCTTGGCAGTAGTTATCCATTCCTCAATTTTGGAAGACGTCTGCTGGATAATGGTAGATGCGAACACCTTATAGAAATCATACTCAGACTTACATGAAAATACATCAATATATATGATTTTGATGTCCGGTCTAACGATATTGGCCATGACTTTCTTCACGAGCGATGTCTTTCCCCATCGACGCGGAGAAATGAGGATGGTATTAATGCCGTGTGTCAGATTGGCCTCCAGATGCTCTGTGTCCTTGGTCCTATTCGTAAAATAACTGCCCTCAACAGCTTTACCAAATACAAAAGGATTCTCTTCCATGTCTATAGTTTTTAGAAATTCGGCACAAAGATACAAAAAAAAAACAAAGTAACAAAATGTTTAGTAAAAAAGTTGTTACTAAACATTAATTGACTTGTAAATAGATATTCCTGATAATGAATTCAATGTCTTACAAAAGACCGCTGAACCTGCTCTTTTATGTGCAGCTAGGCAAGACAAGGAGTGCCTACCATTTGAAACTGCGTATTAGTCACTTCCTTGGGACAAGGAGGCTATTGGCGAGTTAACTGCGCTTGACGCAAATATTTGCAACGTCCATTGCAGCGGTTGAGGGAATGATTCGTAGCGGTCGCTACAAACCAATGTTTTAAACGTGATGTTAACATCTTTATCATCCGAACTGGTCATCAAACTGTTAAATCAAGAGTTTGTCTTTCCCGGATTTCCCACCTGAAAAAGTATCCTTTAATTTCGCAGCCGGAAAGAGACATCCCTACTGCGGCTTGCCGCCAATGACCAGATAGCATCTATCTGGAAATAGCACACTAAGGGTTGCGAATATTCCCCAAGGGAAATTCTGTCAACCCCGTGCGACAGGAGGCTCCTGCACCCGACAAGTGCAAGCACGTCATAAAGCCGTCAGTTCGACACAAGTTGTCTCACCTGACTTTAACTTAGATTTGTTTACAACTATGGGAAAGAAAACTTCAAAGCACATCAAGGCGGCGGCCGTGAACGCCGAGCGGCACAACCGCCGGGAGAAGCACCTTGAACATCCCCGGCCCGAACTGCAGCCGGAGGACAGAACCAAGTGGATCTGGGAGGTGGAGGACAAGAAATCGGTCTACCAGATGCAGAAGCAGGCCGAGCGTGAGTACGCAGCCAAGGAGAGAACCGTCAAGGGCAAGTACGGCGAGTACAAGATGCACAAGACCTTGCCCAAGAACGCAGAGCCGGTGAAGGAGGCCGTGGTGGTCATCAAGGAGGACACTACGATAGAGCAGGTGAAGGCCTGGGCCGACTGGTGTCACCAAAGCTACGGCATCCGCCCCGTGGGCATCTACATTCACATGGACGAAGGCCACTGGGCAGAACTCGATGAGAAACAGGGACAATGCGAAGAGATGTATGAGCGCAACGACGGCAAGGAGTGGAAACGACTCAATGCTTTCGGCAACTATGAATACTGGAAGCCCAACTACCACGCCCATGTGCTCTTCGACTGGTTCGACCACGACGAGGCACGCTGCATCAACCTCGACCGTAAGGTGATGCGGACAATGGAGGACGAATTGGCCAAGGCACTCGACATGGAGCGCGGAACTCCCTCGAAGCGGAAGTACCTCGATTCCGACACCTACAAGATGGTCATGGAGAGCCAGCGCATCTCCTTGGAGCTTGCCAACTCCGTGAAGAAGGTAAAGAGCCTGCAGACCATGATTGACAATCTGACGAGAGAGCGGAAGAGCATAGAGGCTGACCTCATCGAGGGTTATACCGAGAAGAACAAGAAAGACAAGGAGCTGTCCGAGATAGACGAGAAGATTGCCGGCAAGCAGTCGAAACTTGACCATGCGACAGAGGAACTGAACGGCAAACTGGCTGAGATGAACGAGCTGCAGTCTGACTTGGAAAAGGTGGAAAACCGCTGGTTTGGCGAATACCGCCTGAATGCCGAACAGAAGAAAACCATCAGACAGCTTCAGGAAACCGACCGACAGCTACGGGCCACCATTGAGCACCTCAAGCCGATAGCAGAACGCGTGCCCGGACTTGAATCGAGAATCAGGGAACTGGAAGCGGCACTTGAGGAAAGGACTGCCGAGGCGATGGTGTCAGAAGAACGTGGTATAAAGGAAGGAAAGAGGAGATTCGTCAGGGATATGTACACCGCTGCCGGGATGAAGCAACCCCAGATGGAACCAACAGCAGAATCGGTCGGCCAGCGGTATCGGAAATACTGGGAAGCCAGCCAGAAACTCGGCAGCACCAAAGAAAAGCTGAGCCAGACTGAGCGTAGCTTGGAGGAAGAGAAAGTATGGCACGCTATAGACAGGGAAGAGAAAGAGAAGGCTCTACGCGTGATGGGCACGATGTGGAACGGCATGTGGGAGGCCATCAAGACCCTCTGCGAGAGGGACGACAACCGCGACTGGCTCACGGGTGCAGAGAAGGATATCATCAGAAAGCCGCTCTCAACGGGCAAGACGGCAAAGGAACGAATTGGCTGCGGCATGGACCTGATTTCTTTCGCCAGTGCCTATCGCCCCCTTTCCCTCTCCATGAAAGGCGAGGTGCTGCAGTTGGCAGCAGAAGATGGCGTCGTGCAGCTTGGAAAGCAGGGTGTCGGAATCGCCGACTGTGCCAATGATGTCGCAGCTGCAGCAGTCTGCCTGTTCTTCGGCTACATGGATGCCGCCACGACGATTATGGACTCCTCAGGCGGAGGCGGTTCCTCACCTGAATCAGGATGGGGTCGCAAGAAAGACGAGGACAGCCTGACATTCGGCAAGCGCTGCCTGCTCATGGCAAGGAACATGTTGGAGCCGGATGACGGTGAGGAACCGCGCCAGGAACGGAAGCGTGGGTACAGGAGATAAAATCTTACGTGTGATAATGAATTACAGGTGGGGCACGACATGCCCGCCTCCTTATTTACTTCAATAACTATAGAAATATGGAATATACCAATGTAAGGTACAGCATCACCCTCAACGATGCACAAATAGACTATCTGGCTGACGAGAGCCAGGGAATAAGCAGGATGAAGTGTTTCGTCACTTTCCTGCGCATGGCCGCGAAGGATCCGAGAAAGGAGAAAAGGAAAAACTTCTCGGTATACCTGTATACTGGCCAGTTCATGGCCTCCAAAGTTGAACTGGCTGAGACATGGGGTTGTGACCGTAAGACGGCCACCCGCATCATTTGGGAGTTCAACCAGATGGACATCCTCAGCTCCAAGGCTTCGAACCGTACCACCGTTCACACCCTGAAGTGCCTCTCGGTATGGTTTACAGGCCAGGGTACGGTCAAGAACCGCTTCTTCACCATTGACCCTGCAGTCAGGCCTGTCGTAAAGCCTGAGAGGATGGTCAAGCCTGTTTCACCAGAAAACAAAACTTCTGTGTAATAGTTGACAAGTTGACATGGGAATTTGTGGAAATACCTTCATATAAAGGGGGAAAGCAGGTTTCGGGTGTCAACTAAACCCGTTTTCCTTTATTTGCGCTTGGTTGACAAACAAATCTCGGAAAACGCCTTTGTAGATTGGCGCTTTCCGAGATTTGAGCGTCAACTTGTCAATTACAACTTAGGTTTTTGTGACACAAACTGCGAGAACAGGATGGTATACCCAGAAGGATGGTGGACTTCCATCTTCTTCAGCGTTGCCTTGATGACTTCATCATCATACACCAGCCAGCTTTCAACCTCCTCCATGGTGGGCAAACGGCCAACCGAATAGAATAAGGTCTGATGGTTCTTCACGATGTATTCAGCCCACTTGTAATAAGCATCCTCGAGCATACGCTCGTGCTTTTCCGACCTCGTCGTGTCCTTGCGTAGGATGCATGATGAGACGTACTGCTTGCTCACTCCTATCGATTCGGCAAACTGCGAGATATTCTTGATGGGGTGTTTCTCGTTCACCTTTTGTATCAGAGCCTTGCTTGTCAGTTTGTCAACACTACTTACGGATCGCATTTGCTGAACGACAGCTGCTGCACGTATGAAGAAAGAGACGAGATTCTCTGCATACTCATAGACATCCTTTCCTATTTCAGGGTTTGGAACATATCCTTTTACTATCGAGTTCAACGAGTGCACGATGCCCGCTATCCTTCGCACCGTATAGTTCTGCTTGATAATATACTCTGCCAGCTCTGAGTTGGATTCTGCCAGATAGTCGCAAAGCATCTCGCGTTCCTGATCGTTGCTTTCCAACAGGGGGAGAACCTCTGTTGAGAATGTCAGTTCCATGGAAGGCATCTCTATTGCTCTTTCTATAGTGTCACACCAATGATTCATATAGACGGCGTTCTCTTGCACACGCTCCGACTTCCCATTGGATAGGAAAAAACACCAGCGTGAAAAGAAGCCGCTGCTGTCGTTCTCGGGAAACATCCTCCTCAGCTCCCTTGGCTGAATGTCACCCAGGATGCTGAGAAACGGCTTTTCAATGAGGACACCCTCATCATCGTACATTCTGTCAACACTGATATCCTGGCAACTGTACATATCGAGATAAAAGGGACGTGAATTGCCACTGTTGTAACGGTCAAGGTTGCCGAAGTGGCTGAGCAATTCACCGGAATGCAGGAGCAGGCCAGTGTTGAACCGGTCATTCTGCTTCTTGTCGAGAATACGGAACAGCTTTTCCGTCGTAATGTTCGACACAATGATACAGTTGAATGGAGGCTGTTCACTTCCGTCTGCCTTCGCCCTGCGCAATTCCCTCACGTATTCCTTCTTTTCCTTCGCGTCAAACTCCTTGATGGGCTTCAACACATGCTGGACAGAAGGAGTCTTTCCGCTTCCGGCATAACCCACCTGACATGAATACAAGTTAGGATAGTTCCAGTAGGCACCGTCCCTTATGACGACCTTACGGCCCAAGACACACCCGAATGAAGTTAATACGGCTCCTAGGACATAATTTGTCGGGACATGTTTCTCAGCTGCTAACTGCCTGATAATACCTTTGACTTCGACTGTAAGTCCGTCCATGGGCAATTCCGGGAAGGCCCCACGAAACCGCTGTGCATATTCCAGCACTTCAGTAATGTTTATTGAACACATTTTTTCTGTAACAGTGGTAAGTTTATCTTTGAATATTTGGATAGTACAGGAAAAATGCGTAACTTTGCACCCGACCAAGAGTAGAAAAGTTAGCACCTTCCCGATGCGCTTTTGTGGAGTCCTGAGCCGAAATGCCCAGGACTTCATCATCTATGGAAGGTTCGTCGCATCTGCGGCTCCTCCACGTAATTTCTCTGTTCTAGTTTCATCACAGTTCAATTTTGGGAAGACTGTCTAGCGCTTTCTTCTTTTGCTCGTCTACAGCTCGAACATAGGTGTTAACATATTTCAGCGATGAATGACCGAGAAGATCAGCTACAACCTTGATGTTTGCACCGTTGGCCAACAACTGGGTGCCGAAGGTGTGTCGCCCACAGTGCCAGGTGATGTGCTTTTTGATGCCAGCCTGTTTCACCCAAAAACGCAATGACTTCAGGCAAGATTCCATGGAGGGCAGAGGGAAAATTAGCGTGTCATCAGTTGCATCGGTTGGCTTCGGCCCAATGATTTCGAGCAACATATCATTGAGAGGAATCACCACGCCGCTCTTCTTGCTGTGTCCATCGGTCTTGCGTTGACGGAAGGAGATAACACGGTTTTCGTAGTCTGCATCACCATACGTCAGGACTTTTAGGTCACAGAAGCGAATGCCAGAAAAGCATGTCATGGCAAAAGCCCGACGGATGACACGATTTTCACGGTCATAGTGGGTAGCGAAGAGTTTTTTCAGTTCTTCTTCACTGAGTATGTCTTTCACCAGCATATCTTCCTTGCTGTCTACAATGATGCCTTTGCAAGGGCTATCCTTGAATAATCCTTCTGCTACGCCTCGGTTCACCACTTTTTTGAATCTCCTATAGACAGAGGCTACACCAGTACCACGATGATGCTCCAAAAGAAATTTGGCAAAGGCTTCCATCATCTGCTTAGTCATCTGGCGCGGTTCAATGCGCTGGGCGTAGTAAGGGTATTGCTCCGTGAGAAACTTCTTGAAGTCACGCAAAGCCATCTCTAACACGCGTACATCCTTTTTATTGTATTTTTTGATGTATGCCTCGAAATAAGAGAGGAAATTGACGGACTGGTCTTTTCGAAGACGATAGCCTTCCTTACTTTCCAGGAACTCCTGAGAACGCTCATAGCGGATGCGCTTTGCCAGTTCTATGGTTTCCTTATTCCGCTGTTTATCAGCAGCCTTTTTGGGCGATGCCATGATGCGCAGCGATAAGCTTTCGACTCGTCTGATGGAAGAACCGTTCTCATGGTTATAACCATAGTGATACTCCAGATAAAGGTAGTATTCAGTTCCTCCTTTCAATGCTCGCTTTAAAAGTCTGGGATTGCCAGCTTCTATTAGGTTCTTGTTCTTTCCTCTTGTCTCTTTCATCGTTGTCAGTTTTTATTATCCAAGGGGATTGTTCATGATATAGTCATTTGCCATATCTCCAACCATCTCAATCGTTGATATGGGATTTTGTCGCATCCACCTCTCTAATGCCGACTTTTCAAAAAAGATCATCTTGCCCGATGGCTTGTAGTGGGGGATAAGACCTGCTGACGTGAGCTTGTAAAGATAGCTCTTGCTAATACCAATGAACTTACTTGCTTCGTTGAATGTAAGCACATTCTTAGACTGGTAGACCATGGTCTCCAGCTCTTCGATACGTTCTTCTATTTTCTTCATAATTAATGTGGTTTTGAAATTTTTCAGCAAAAGTAAATATGAACAAGGTCTGTCTCTATAATTTTTTACAACAAACTCTTGATTTAACACTTTTACGACCGTTTTGCCCTCAAGGAGCCCAATTATTGCACAAAACCACGGATCTGTGCAGCACATTCCTTTATGGTTGTATTGCACTCTTTTCTGACAAAAACCTCTATCATATTCTCAATCTCTTTACTTTGTCCGGAAGAGCCGGAACACTCTGACACAGTTAGACGGCTGCACATCCCGTTGGTTACAAATCGCAGTCTCGCAGGGAGCCTGAATTTCAGGAGGGCAGCCGCCTCATTGGTATAAGTAAAGAAACTACTCGGGCAAAAAATGCCACATGCAGCTCTTATGTCATTAATAAGGTAAGGAGATAACCGCCTCCCCCGCGACGCAGATTACTGCGATTTGTAACCAATGGCAAAGGTACAAACAAACACCGAATGCGCAAAATTTGGTTTTACACTCATTAACACATGAACGAAATTTGGCTTTTTACCGCGCCAAATTAACGACATATTAACGTCATTGAAAAGGGAATGAAGATATAACCCGCTGGTATAACATAACTTGCGAAAATCTCTTCGTACCCCGACCGAGAATCGAACTCGGAACTAAGCTTTAGGAGAGCCTTGTTATATCCATTTAACTATCAGGGCATCAGCTATTGCGGCTGCAAAGGTACGAATAAGTGAGCAAAATGCAAAAGAAAAACTGATATTTCTTTAGCATTTTCGAACGAAAGTACCTTCGGCGCAAGCCAAAGGTACGAAAAAGGTGAGAGTCGCACCCTCACGACAGCAGGCGACGGGAGAAATGGTGGACGGGATACCAGGCGGCGAGGAAGCTGACGGCCATCACGGTGAGGAAGACGATGACGATGTCCCAGGGATGGACGCTGACGGGATAGGCATTGACCACGAAGGAGCCCTCGGACTGCCCCAGGGCGATGAGCCCGTACTGCTGCTGCAGCCAGCAGAGCAGGAGGCCGATGAGGATGCCTATGACGGCGCCTACGGCGGCGATGAGCCAGCCTTCGAGCAGGAAGATGCGGGAGATCTGCTTGTCGTTGGCTCCCAGGGCGCGCAGGGTGCTGACGTCGTCGCGCTTGTCGATGATGAGCATCGAGAGGGAGCCGATGACGTTGAAGCAGGCCACGATGAGGATGAAGGTGAGGAAGAGGTAGGCCACGAGCTTCTCGATCTTCATGATGCTGAAGGTGTCGTCCTGCTGCTCGTAGCGGTCGCGCACCTGATATTTCGTGCCAGCCAGCTCTTTGATGTAGCTCTTCACGGCCTCGAAGTTGCTGCCGGGCTTCAGGCGCAGCTCCAATGACGAGAGCATGCCCTGCTGGTCGAAGATGCGACGGGCGAAGCCGACGCTGGTGAGGATGTAGCGGTTGTCGTATTTCGACTGCTGCACGCTGAAGATGACGCCAGGCGAGTAGAGGATGGGCACGTTGCCGTCGGATTCGCGTACAAAGCCGTCCTCGGGGTCGTTGAGGTCGAGCTGTCCCACACGTCGCGGTGCATAGATGAAGAGGGTGTCGTAGCGGTAGCCCATGCCCAGCGCCTCAGCCAGGCGGATGCCTGGGATGCCGTACTGCAGTTCGGCAGCATGCAGCTCGAAATGGCCGTCGCCCTGCAGGATGTCGTTGATATGGGTGAGCTGCTCGAAGTTGTCTTCCACGCCCTTCACGGTCACCATCGCCTGACGGTCTTTATAGACGGCCAGCGCCTGGTCTTCGACGCACTCGGTGGCCACCTCTATCTCGGGCAGCTGGCGGATGCTGGTGAGGACGGGGTCGTCGGCAGGCGCCGTCTTGCCCTCTGTAGGGGTGATCTCCAGCTGCGGGTCGAAGTTGGTGAAGAGCGAGGCCACGAGGTCGCTGAAGCCGTTGAACACGCTCAGCGTCACCACCATCGCCATCGAGGCTACGGCGACGCCGAGCGTTGAGATGCTGCTGATGATATTGATAATATTAAGCTTATTTTTCTTTACTAAAAAGTAAAGAATCAAAGCTGGTGGAATTGCAAGAATAGTTGAGTAAACAGCCCATAGAAGCAGTTGAGGTTTTATAGCAATACCCAGAACAATTGCCAACAAGAATCCTATTGCACAGGCTATCAGCAATGCATCACAGATGACACAAATGAAGAGATAACGTATTTTTAAATAGCGTTTTGCTATGTATATAGGAAACTTCATTGTTATCCTTAATTGTGCTTTATTACTTCTTCAGCAGTTCGTCGATGTGGTCGATGTAGTCGAGCGAGTCGTCAATGAAGAAGCGCAGCTCGGGGATGATGCGCAGCTGATGACGCACGCGCTGGCCCAGGGTGTAGCGTATCTGGGCATTGCTGCGGTTGATGTTGGCCAGCAGCTCCTCGCCCTTCTCCGAGGGGAAGATGCTGAGGTGGGCTGTGCAGACGCCGAGGTCGGGACTGATGCGCACCTGTGTCACGCTGACCATCACGCCGTGCATGGAGCGTGTCTGTTCCTGGAATATCTGGCTGAGCTCTTTCTGCAACAGCCTTGCGATTTTGTTCTGTCTTGTCTCTTGCATATTATAATATATCTAAGCAACGTTCGATGAAGATGCCGCAGTTGTGGTCGGTGACGTCGCGGTTGCGGTCGATCATCTGGCTCACCACGTCCATTGCTCGGCGCGTGGCCTGCGGCAGGGGCAGCTGCTGACCGAGGAGGCTGCCGATGAGCACAGCCGAGAAGATGTCGCCCGTGCCGTGGAACTGTCCAGGAATCTCCTCATACTCGTGGAAGAAATACTCCTGCTGGTCGGCATCGTAGCCGCACACCTGGTTCTTGCCGTCGATGATGCAGCTGGTGATGATGACGGAGCGGGCACCCAGCAGCAGGATGCTGTCGAGAAGGCGCCGGGCCACGTCGACGGTGATGCCGCTCTTGCTGCATGGCACGCCGGCGAGGAAGCAGGCCTCGGTGTAGTTGGGTTTTGCCAGATGGGCCACGCTGACCATGCGGCGCATCAGCTCCACCTGCCGCTGGTCGATGCCGTTGTAGAGTTCGCCGCCGTCGCCCATCACGGGGTCGACGAAGATGGTGCAGCCCTCTGCGGCCTGCTCGCGGCAGTAGGCCTCCACCAACTCGGCCTGCTCGCGACTGAACATCAGGCCTGTGGAGATGGCGTCGAAGTGGAACCCCAGGTGCTTCCAGATGGGGAATGTCTCGCGCATGTAGTTCGTCGTGTCCATCTGGGTGAACTCGCCGTAGTTCAGTGTGTTGGACACCAGCGCCGTAGGCAGGCAGAACGCCGGTATGCCCATATACGACAGCACGGGCAGCATGGCCGCCATACCTACCTTGCCGTAGCCGGCAATATCGTTGATGAGGAGTATCTGCTTCATTGTTTCTTTTTGAAGACAACTTGGACAACTGTTGTTTTGGTTGTTCAGATTGTCTTTTATATAACTGCCTTGAGGTTCTTTTCCAGTTGTCCAGTCGAGCTGGCACCTACGAGGACGCTGGTGACGCCGCGCTGCTGGAGGATCCAGCGGAGGGCGTGCTCGGCGAGTGTCTGCCCTTGGGCTGTGGCCTCGTCGTTCCATTGGCGCAGCTGAGTAAGCAGCTCGGGCGTGAGCATCGACTCCTTGAGGAATTTTCCCTTCGACATGCGGCTGCCCTCGGGGATTGCAAATCCTCGAGAACTTCCACGAGAACTGTCTAAGGAGAGATAGCGGTCGGTGAGCAGTCCCTGTGCCAAGGGCGAGAACGAGATGAAGCCCATGCCTTTTTCTGCGCAGAAGTCCAAAATGCCCGATTCCATCGGTTCCCGGTCGAGCATATTCAGCTTGCCCTGATAGATGAGCAGGGGCACGTCGCGCTGGCGCAGATAGTCGTAGGCGAAGCGCGTGGCCTCCAACGGCCAGCGGCTGATGCCCACATAGAGGGCCTTGCCGGCACGGACGATGTCGACGAGTGCCTGCAGCGTCTCTTCGAGCGGCGTCTCAGGGTCGTAGCGGTGCGAGTAGAAGAGGTCTACGTAGTCGAGGTGCATACGGCGGAGCGACTGGTCGAGCGAGCTGATGAGATACTTGCGCGAACCCCAGTTGCCATAGGGGCCAGGCCACATGTCGTAGCCCGCCTTTGTGGCGATGAACAGCTCGTCGCGGTAGGGACGGAAGTCGTCGTCCATCAGTCGGCCCATCGTCTCCTCAGCCGAGCCGTAGGCAGGGCCGTAGTTGTTGGCCAAGTCCCAATGCACCACGCCGTGATCGAGGGCATAGCGGGTGATCTCGCGTGAGCGCTCGTAGGGGTCGACGCTGCCGAAGTTGTGCCAGAAGCCCAGCGACACCTTGGGCAGCAGCACGCCGCTCGTGCCGCATCTATTGTACTGCATCCCGCTGTCGTAGCGCGAAGTATTGGCGGTGTAATGCTCCATATTCTTCTCTTTGTGATTGACGCGGCAAAGGTACAACTTTTTTTCCATAAACATTAGTTTTTCCAAAACTAAGTGAGATTTTTTTTGTCTGCAGCATCGCGTTCAGGAAATATTTTGTAAATTTGCACAAAAATGAACTAACCATGATAAAGACAAGCCTCTTTGCCCTCCTGCTGACCTTCTCCTTGAACATCGGCGCACAGACATTTACGCCCGAGCGAACCGCCGGCATCTACTATGCCTATCCCTTCACAGAGTCGGAGCGCATCTGCCCTGAGGGCTACACACCTTTCTATATCTCGCACTATGGCCGTCACGGCTCGCGCTGGCTGCCCTCGGAGGAGCGCTATACGTGGGTGATGGCGTGGTTTGTGGACAAGGGCAAGCTCACCTCTTTTGGCAAGAGCGTGCGTAGCCGGCTGAAGAAGATTTGCGCCAACGCCCTCGGCCATGCCGGAGCCCTGACGCCCTTGGGTGCCACGCAGCATCGCGGCATCGCCCGTCGCATGGTGCTGCGGTATCCCGAGGTGTTTGCCTCCAGCGCGGTCGACAGTTTTCCTGACGACACAAGAATACTGGCACGTTCGAGCACGTCGCCCCGCTGCCGCGCCTCAATGCTCGCCTTCTGCGAGCAGCTGAACTCATTCTCTCCCCTCTCTCCTCGTTCCTCTTTTACCATCGAGACTCGTCCCGAGGATATGGCCTATATCAATTATGAGTCGCCAGAGCTGAAGATGCTCTCTGCCCGCAGCCAGCGACAGCCCGATATCAGCACCGACCGCTTTCTCGCGGCGCTGTTCAAGGACCCTGCCGCCATCAGCCCTGCCGATGCCCTCAAACTGCTCAGCGAGCTGCACACCATTGCCAGCGATATGCAGGACATCCCCCTCGACATCAGCCTCTGGGACTGTTTTTCGCCTGAGGAGATGCAGGCCGTACACGATGCGAACAACGAGCGGATGACCCTCATCAACGGCGACACCATCGTCAATGACGGCATCGCGGCACGCTCGAGCATCGCCTTGTGGCAGAACATTGTGGCGGAGGCCGACAGCATGATTGCCTCTGGCGGTCGCGGCGCTTCTTTGCGTTTCGGCCATGATACGGCACTCTTCCGCCTGCTCACACTCTTACAACTGCAACTGCCCAGCGCAAACATGGAGGACATCGTGCCAATGGCTGCCAACCTGCAGATGGTGTTTTTTAGGGGTGAGAGAAATGACTCCATCCTTGTGCTTTTCCTGCATAACGAGAAACCCTGCCGCCTAAAAGGAAATCTCTCACCTCTCACCCCTCAAAGGCTACGGGTAGGCGCGTCAGCAGGAATCCTCTCACCCCTCTATAGTTGGACAGAGGTAAAGGCCGCGATGGCGCGACGCATCCATGACCTGGAGCATCAGCGGCAACTGACGGCGCTGAACACGATGGTGGGAACGGCCCCTGCGAACACGCTTTCCGCAGGCCTCTTCGGAAAGGGCAGCGAGGAGCACGGACAGACGCTACCCGCTGTCCTGGTGCCCAACGGCCAGACCTTCTGGACGCCGCAGACACGTGGCACCGAACAGAAATGCGTGGCGCCCTACTACGCTCAGGACACCCTCTTCCAAGGCATCCGCGCCAGCCATTGGCTCGTCGGCGGCTGTACGCAGGACTACGGGTCGTTTACGGTAAAGGTTCATGGGGCTAATAGGTCTCATGGGGCTTATGAGGCTTATTCCACCACCTTCTCCCACTCTGAGGAGACCTCCCACCCTCATTACTACGCCGTCACCCTTCCTGAAGAACAGGTGCGCTTGGAGCTGACGGGCCTCAGCCATACTGCGATGCTTCGTGTCACTCCCCTCAAAGACGGGCCTATCACCATCGCCGTTGAGGCAAACAGCGACGAGCAGGAAGGCCGCGTCAGCATCGACGGCGAGCAGCACGAGGCCTACGGCTACAACCCTGTGCACCGCATCTATCAGGGTTGGGGCGAGCCTGCAGGCTTCAGCGGTCATTTCGTGCTGCGCTACGAAGAGGCTCCCGTCGCTTGGGAAGAGAAAGGACAGACCGTCAGCCTGACGTTTGATGCAAAAAAAGGCCATTCCATCGTGTTTCGCATGGGCACATCGTTCACCAGCCAAGAGGGCGCAGAGCGAAATCTGCAGGCCGAGACCGCCAACCTCTGCTTTGAGCAGATGGAGCAACGGTGCCTAGACCTGTGGACGCAGCGTCTGCACACCATCGACATCGTCGACCCCGATACGGCGCGCGTCAACCAATTCTATGGTGCCCTCTACCGCGCCTCCTTCCTGCCCCGTGAGATGAGCGACTGCGACGGCAGCTATCCGAAATTTAGCTCCCCTCTTCCCCCCGAGGGAGAGAGAATAGTTCCCGAGAATCAGGAGGGGGCCGTCCGCTACGGCGATTTCTCCCTTTGGGACACCTACCGTGCGTTGCACCCGCTGCTCTGCATCATCGCGCCCAAGGAGAGCGCAGAGATGATGCAGTCGCTGGTGGGAATGGCGCAGGAAGGCGGCTGGATGCCTATCTTCCCCTGCTGGAACAGCTACACGGCGGCGATGATCGGCGACCACGCTGCGTCCGTCCTTGCCGATGCCTACGTGAAGGGCATCCGAGACTTCGACGCGACTACGGCCTATCGCTTCTTACGCCAGAATGCATTCAAAAAGCCCCATTCCATCGAGGAATATCAAAACGGGATGGGTCGCCGCGCCCTCGACTCTTATCTCAAATACGGCTACATACCCCTGGAGGATTCCGTCAAAGAAGCCTTTCATCAGCAAGAACAGACCTCGCGTACATTAGAATATGCGTATGATGACTTCTGCGTAGCGCAGTTGGCCAATGCACTGTTGAGTGATAAGAGTTTAGTGTTTAGTGACTTTTCTTTGGAGGAGGATTACAAGGAGCTGATGCGGCGGAGCGAGAATTGGCGCAACGTCATCAACCCCAAGACCGGCTGGGCCGATGGGCGTTTTGCGCCCAAAGAGAAGAAAAAGTTTTCCCCATTTGGGGGAATTGAAGGGGGGCTTTGGCTCAACAACACCGACCTCACCAGCCGTCAGCCCTTTATTACCGAGGGTGCTGTGTGCCACTATACGTGGTACGTGCCGCAGAATATTGACGGACTGATCACATTGATGGGTGGGCGCGAAGCCTTTGTGGCACGCCTCGACTCGATGTTCAGCGAGGGCCGCTACTGGCACGGCAACGAGCCTTGTCATCAGATAGCGTGGATCTATTCCTTGGCCGGACAGCCTGAGAAGACACGCCAGCAGGTGACACACATCCTGCAAACCGAGTACAACGACACAGCGGGCGGCCTCAGCGGCAATGACGATGCGGGCCAGATGTCGGCGTGGCAGGTCTTCGCAAACTTAGGCTTCTACCCCGTCTGTCCGGGCACGCCACAGTATGTGTTGGGCGGTGCACAATTCCAGCAGGTCACCCTCAACCAGCCTGGCCGCAAGCCCTTTATCATCCGGCAATCAACTGACAATCAGTATCGCCTCAACGGTCGGTTGCTCGACAAACCCATCCTTATGCACGACGACCTGCTACGGGGCGGTGAGCTTGCCCTTCCCTCTTCTTTCTAAATTTCCCAGAAAAATCCCAAGGCCTGGGAAAAAAGTCCCAAGGCCTGGGACAAAAATCCCAAGGCTTGGGACAAAAATTAGGAGGCTCCTCAGAAAATTCCCTAGGCTTGGGAAAAATCTGCGGAGCCTCCTCAGAAAATTCACTCAATATTACTCAGGCAGCATGACCACCTCTACGTGGTTGCCGCTGCCCAGCATCTTTTCACGGATGAAGCGGCTGAGCGACTCGGGCGTCAAGGCCTCGACGGTCTTCTTGTAGTCGCTGTGACGGTCCAGCTTGAAGGTGCGCCAATGGTCGATGACGGTCATCCAGTAGCTGTTGGTCTTGGCATCCAAATCAATCTGCTTCAGCATGTAGTCCTTCACCTTCTGCAGCTGCTCGGGGTCGATGCTCTTGGCAGCACCCTCGATACCCTCGCGGATGAGGCGCAGGGCAATCTCGTTTTTGTCAGGATTCATCGGGCAGTAGGCCTGCAGCAGCATCAAGGGCTTCGAGCCACGCAGGTTGAAGTTGCCTGCGGCACCACAGCTGTAGGCGGCACTCTCGTCCTCGCGGATGGTCTTCAGATAAATCATCTGCAGGAGCTGTCCAGCGGCGTCGATCTTCACGATGTTGTCGAGGTTGAAGGGTGCCTCGGCACTCCACATCTCCACGTCGATGGCCTTCGGGCTCTCGCTCTTCATAGTGAAGTGGTTCTTCACCTCGCCCTTGACGATGGTCTGCACGTCGACTGGCTTGTCGGCCTTCTCGCCAGTAGCAGGCAGCGAGGCGATGTACTGCACGATGAGCGGACGGATGGCCTCCTCCTCAAACTTGCCCACGAAGGCGAAGGTGAAGACGCCGGCGTTGCGATAGCGCTCCTTGGCAATCTCGAGGATGCGGTCGTAGTCGACGTTGGGCAGGTCGGTGATGTCGATGTTATTGTAGCGGGGATTGTGGCCGTAGAGCGTAGCGGCAAGCGAGTCGGTATAAACCAAATCGGGCGACAGGGACTTGTTCTTCAGGGCCATCTCCAGCTGCGTCATCAGGTTCTGGAACTGCTTCTCATCCTTGTTGACGTGGGTGAAGTAGAGGTAGACCATCTGGAACATCGTCTCCATATCCTTCGGTGTGGAGTGTGCCGTGCAATACTGGCGCTGCTCAGTCAGCGAGAGATCGGCGTTGGCCACCTTGCCTGCCAGTGCCTTCTGCAGCTCTGTGCTGGAGAAGTTGCCGAGGCCGCTCATGCCGATGACCTCGTCAAACACCTTCAGGTTGGAGAAGTCGCTGCTACCGTAGAGGCCCTTGCCGCCGTCGGCCCAAGCCTTCATCTGCACCTCGTCGTCCTTGTAGTCGGTGGGCATGAGGATAACGGTAGCGCCGTTGCTGAGTTTCAGCTCCTTATAGCCGAACAGCTTGTCGGTGGTCTCGCTGACAATGCTTCCCTTCTCAGGCATCTCGCTGATGAGGGGCTCGTCCTTCACATTGTCCACGTATGCAGCAATCTCCTCGGCGCGGGCCTTGGCCACAGCAGCCTTCATGTCTTCCTCGGTGGGATAGGTCAGGCCGTCGGCCTCGCGTGCCCATTCCATGACGACAAAGTTCTTGTCGGTGTTGCTAATCATCTCGGGCAGGGCCATATTGATGACATCGACGGGGATGCTGGGAGCGATGGCCTGCATGATCTGATAAAAATCCTCAATGGAGGGAATCGGCTCGTTGGAGAGGTAGTTGTCGCGGTAGTCATTGCCAAACTGATCGTTGGTAATCTTGGCGCGGTTGGTGTACTGCTTCTCCAAAGCGCTGAGGTAGTCGGCCTTGGCGCGCTCATACTCGGTGGCGGTGAAGCCAAACTCAGCAGCACGGCGTGCCTCGCGCACCATAGCGGTGAGCGTCTCCATGTCGCGACCCTCCTTGGGAACGCCCATCATCTGGAAGGCGCCCTTAGTCGAGGACAGCAGATAGTCGTCGTCGTCGCCCATGGCTTGCAGGAAGGGACAGTCGGGATCGTTGGTCAGCTCCTGCAGACGGGCGTTGAACATGTTCGAGAGCACGGCCTTCACGTACATCTCAATGAGATAGTCCATGTTCTTCTTCTCCTCAGGCTTGGTGTTGTCGTGCTTCATGAAAAGCAGAATCTGGTTCATCTGCTGCTCCTTGTCCTTCTCGAAGACATAGATAGCCTCCTCGTTGTCGGGCACCTCCTCGGGAATGACCTTCGGAGCCTTCGGGCTGACCTTGATGCCGCCGAACAGCTCCTTGATCTTTGCCTCGAAGTGGTCGACGTCGATGTCGCCAACGACGATGATGGCCTGGTTGTCAGGACGATACCACTTCTGGTAATACTGCTTCAGCTCCTTCGGCTTGAAGTTGTCGATGACGCTCATCAGACCGATGGGCATACGCACGCCGTACTTCGAGCCGGGGTACACCTTGGGCAGGGCGCGCTCAATCATACGCTGGTTGGGACCTTCACCCAAGCGGTACTCGTTGTGCACCACGTCGCGCTCCTTCACAATCTCCTCTTTCTCTAAGAGCAGACCGTTGCTCCAGTCCTTGAGGATGAACATACATGAGTCGAGGGCCGACTGACGTGTGGTGGGTACGTTGCAGACACGGTAGACGGTCTGGTCGATGCTGGTGTAGGCGTTGAGGTCGCTGCCGAACTCCACGCCCAGCGAGCGGCAGAACTCGATGAGGTCGTTGCCCTTGAAGTGCTCAGAGCCGTTGAAGGCCATGTGCTCAAGGAAGTGAGCGAGTCCGCGCTGGCTCTCCTCCTCCTGGATGGAGCCCACACGCTGTGCGATGTAGAAGTTGGCCACATGCTCCGGCCACTCGTTGTGGCGGATGTAGTAGGTCAGGCCGTTGTCGAGCTTGCCGATGCGCACATCCTTGTCAACGGGGATGGGCGGCATAGCCTCCTGTGCCATCATCGTGGTGACGGCCATCAGCAGGAATAATGCTGCTACGAAAAACTTTTTCATGCTCTTAGTGTATTAGTAATGAGTTTCTCCTGTTTCAATCCACCACCGTGACGAGGTAGTAGTTCTTCTTGCCACGCTGCACCAGCAGGTACTTGCCGTCGATAAGGTCGTCGGCAGTAATGGCGCGGTCGTCGGCCAGTTTCTCCTTGTTCAGCGAGAGGGCGCCGCTCTTCAGGAACTCGCGAATCTCGCGCTTGCTGCTGAAGACGTTGGCAGTAGCGGTAAACAGCTCGCTGGCCACCTGGCCCAGCTGATCCTTCTGGATGGTGAACTGCGGCACGCCATCGAAGACATCGAGGAAGGTCTGCTCGTCCAGCTTCTGCAGGGCCTCTTTCGTGGCCTTGCCGAAGAGGATGTTCGAGGCCTCGATGGCCATGTCGAGGGCTTCCTGCGAGTGCACCATGATGGTGGTCTCCTCAGCCAAACGCTTCTGCAGGATGCGGCGGCCGGGATCGGCCTTGTGCTCCTCGATGAGGGCATCAATCGTCTCCTTGTCCAAAGAGGTGAAGATTTTGATGTAGCGCTCGGCGTCGTCGTCGCTGACGTTCAGCCAGAACTGGTAAAACTTATACGGTGTGGTACGCTTCGGGTCGAGCCAGATGTTGCCGCTCTCAGTCTTGCCGAACTTCTTGCCGTCGCTCTTCGTGATAAGCGGGCAGGTGAGGGCGAAGGTCTCGACATCGTTGCCCAGCGTGCGGCGGATAAGCTCCGTGCCCGTGGTCATATTGCCCCACTGGTCGTTGCCGCCCAGCTGCAGCTTCACGCCATAGTGCTGGTAGAGGTAGAGGAAGTCGTAACCCTGCAAGAGCTGATAGGTGAACTCTGTGAACGAGAGACCGTCGCGGGCCGTACCGTTGAGGCGCTGCTGCACGCTTTCCTTGGCCATCATATAGTTTACGGTGATGTGCTTGCCCACCTCGCGTGCGAAGTCGAGGAAGGTGAAGTCCTTCATCCAGTCGTAGTTGTTCACCATCAAGGCAGCGTTCTCGTCCTTGCTTTCGAAGTCGAGGAACTTGGCCACCTGAGCCTTGATGCACTCCTGGTTGTGGCGCAGCGTCTCGTCATTCAGCAGGTTGCGCTCCTGGCTCTTGCCGCTGGGGTCGCCAATCATACCTGTAGCACCGCCCACGAGGATGACGGGTCTATGGCCGCAGCGCTGCAGGTGACGCAGCATCATTATGCCGCAGAGATGGCCGATGTGCAGCGAGTCGGCAGTCGGATCGGTGCCCAAGTAGGCCGTCACCATTTCTTTCTGTAACAGTTCTTCCGTTCCTGGCATCATCTGTGCCAACATGCCGCGCCAGCGCAGCTCTTCTACAAAGTTCTTTCTCATTATTGCTTATTTAATATTGTTCATTTGAGCGTGCAAAGTTACGACAAAAAGTCGAGACGGCAGGCTTTTCAGTAAGCTTTTGACAACTTTTTTAAAGAATATTATCAAATAATTTGGTGGAACGGCAAAAAATGCGTACCTTTGCAGCCGTTCAGAGGAATGAGGGGCTCCGAGAGAGCTCCTCATTCTTTCATAAAAGAGTATTTTGATGATTACGAAAGAGATTATTCAAGCACAAGTGGAAGAGTGGCTCAAGAAGGGCGACTACTTCCTTGTAGACATTCAGATGGAAGGCGGCGACGACCGCATCGTCATTGAGATTGACTGCGCCGACGGCGTATGGATTGAGGACTGCGCCGAGCTGAGCCGCTTCCTGCAGGAGCGTTTGGGCGACGAGCTGGGCGACTATGAGCTGGAGGTGGGCTCTGCAGGCCTGGGCCAGCCCTTCAAGGTGGAGCAGCAGTACATCAACCACGTGGGCGACCAGGTAGAGGTGCTTACCGCCGACGGCAAGAAGCTCACCGGTACATTGAAGCAGGTGGACGGCCGCTTGTTCACCATTACCACACAAGAAAAACAAGTACCCGAGGGAAAGAAGCGCCCCGTAAAGGTAGACGTCGACCGCCAGTTCTCGATGGACGAGGTGAAATCGACGCGCTATCTGCTGGAATTCAAATAAACAAAACAAAAATCATAAATGGCAACAAAGAAAAATGAGAAAGGCCAATCCATGTTTGAGACCTTTCAGGAATTTAAGGAGACGAAGAACATCGACCGCACCACACTGGTCAGCGTGCTGGAGGAGAGCTTCCGCAACGTGCTGGCCAAGCTGTTCGGCTCGGACGAAAACTTCGACGTGATTGTAAACCCCGACAAGGGCGACTTCGAGATTCACCGTCACCGCATCGTTGTTGAAGACAATGAAGTGCAGGATGAGAATAAGGAGATTGCACTGTCGGAGGCTCTGAAGATTGAGCCCGACTATGAGGTGGGCGAGGAAGTGAGTGAGGCCGTTGACTTCACTAAGTTCGGACGCCGTGCCATCCTCAACCTGCGTCAGACGCTGGCTTCGAAAATCCTTGAGCTCGACCACGATGCCCTCTACCAGAAGTACAAGGACAAGGTGGGCACTGTCGTCAGCGCCGAGGTATACCAGATGTGGAAGCGTGAAGTGCTCCTCATGGATGATGAGGGCAACGAACTGCACCTGATGAAGGGCGACCAGATTCCCAACGATAACTACCGCAAGGGCGAGACCATTCGCGCTCTGGTAAAGGAAGTTACCAACGAGAACAACAATCCTCGCATCATGTTGAGCCGCACCAGCCCTGACTTCCTCAAGCGTCTGCTTGAAGCCGAGGTGCCTGAGATTGCTGACGGCCTCATCGCTATTCGCCGCGTGGCCCGTATGCCGGGAGAACGCGCCAAGGTGGCCGTGGAGAGTTTCGACGACCGCATCGACCCCGTGGGAGCCTGCGTCGGCGTCAAGGGTAGCCGTGTGCACGGCATCGTCCGCGAGCTGGGCAATGAGAACATCGACGTTATCAACTACACAACCAACACACAGCTCTTTATTCAGCGCGCACTCTCGCCTGCGAAGGTCAGCAGCATCACACTCGACCCAGAGAACCACAAGGCCGAGGTCTACCTGCAGCCTGAGGAGGTGAGCCTCGCCATCGGCAAGGGTGGTATGAACATCAAGCTGGCCTCCATGCTCACCGAGTACACCATCGACGTGTTCCGCGTGGTCAACGAGGGCGAGACCGATGAGGACATCTACCTCGACGAGTTCAGCGACGAGGTCGACCAGTGGGTTATCGACGCCATCAAGGCCCTGGGCTACGACACCGCCAAGGAGGTGCTCAACGCTCCGCGCGAGCTCCTCATCGAGAAGGCCGACCTGGAGGAAGAGACCGTCGACCACCTGCTCGACGTGCTGAAGGCAGAATTTGAATAATAGACAAAGACAATGGGAATAAGATTAAATAAAGTACTAACAGAACTGAACATTGGTCTTCAGACGGCAGTAGACTATCTGAAGAACAAGACGAGTCTGGGCGAGATTCGCGACGATGCGACTCCTAACACCAAGATCAGCGACCAGCAGTATGAGGCACTGGTGGAGGCGTTTAGCACCGACAAAGCCGTGAAGACGCAGGCCGACAAGCTCTTCCCCAAGAAACCCAAGGAGAAGAAACCCGTGAGCACGGATTCTCAGCCAGCAGGACCGGTGAAGACCAAGACCGAGGAGGAGCTGCAGCAACGACAGCAGTTCAAGCCGCTGGGGAAGATTGACCTCGGCAGCCTGAACAAGCCGAAGCCTGCTGCCACGCCGGCTGCTCCCGTGGAGAAACCCGCCGTGGCCCCAGCTCCGAAGAAGGAGGAGGCTCCCAAGGCCGTAGAACCGAAGGCAGAGACGCCTGCACCTAAAAAGGAGGAGCAGCCTGCCGCAGCTGAAGTGAAGACTGTGGTTCCTGAAGAGAAGCCCGTTACGCCTGAGGTAAAGGCTGAGTCGCCCGTCGTCAGTGAGGAATCCTTCGAGGCCGAGCCAACACAGGCTGCGGAGACGACTACCCCTTCATCGCCAAGCATCTTCACGCTGAAGAGCGAGGAGAAGCTCGCTCCGAAGGTAAACGTGCTGGGCAAGATCGACCTCTCGACCATCAACCAGAGCACACGCCCGAAGAAGAAGTCGAAGGAGGAGAAACGCAAGCAGCGCGAGGAGAAATCAGCGCAGATGCATGGCGGACAGAACGGCCAAGGTGGCGAGAAGAAGAAGCGCGAGCGCATCCGCTCAGGCCGCGTCGATATCGAAGAAGCCGCAAAGGCCGTCGGCGGACAGCAGCAGAATAACGGCAAGAAGAACAAGGGTGGCGGCAACGGCAACCAGAACTTCGGCATGGACCAGAATGCCCAGCGCCGCAACCAGGAGGGCAAGAAAAAGAAGAAGGGCCAGCAGAACGCCAAGCTCGTTGCACAAGAGGTGAGCGAGGAGGATGTAGCACGTCAGGTCAAGGAGACGTTGGCACGCCTCACTTCGAAGACCGCCCTGAACAAGAAAGGCGCCAAGTACCGTAAGGAGAAGCGCGACGCCGTGGCCGAGCGCATGAACGAGGAGATGGCCGCTGAGGCCGCTCAGAGCAAGGTGCTGAAGCTCACGGAGTTCGTCACCGTGTCAGAATTGGCTACGATGATGAACGTGCCCGTGGTGAAGGTCATCGGCACCTGCATGTCCATTGGTATCATGGTGAGCATCAACCAGCGCCTCGACGCTGAGACCATCAATATCGTTGCCGACGAGTTCGGCTTCAAGACCGAATACGTCAGCGCAGAGGTGCAGAACGCCATCCACGAGGAAGAGGACGACGAGAACGACCTGCTGCCACGTGCTCCGATTGTCACCGTCATGGGTCATGTCGACCACGGTAAGACGTCGCTGCTCGACTATATCCGCAAGACCAACGTCATCGCAGGTGAGGCCGGCGGCATCACGCAGCACATCGGCGCCTACAACGTCACGCTGCCCGACGGTCGTCAGATTACCTTCCTCGACACGCCTGGTCACGAGGCCTTTACCGCCATGCGTGCACGTGGTGCACAGGTGACCGATATCGCCATCATCATCGTGGCGGCCGACGACTCGGTGATGCCTACGACGAAGGAGGCTATCGCCCACGCACAGGCTGCCAACGTGCCGATGGTGTTTGCCATCAACAAGATTGACAAGCCGGGTGCCAACCCTGAGAAGATTCGCGAGGATCTGGCCAACATGAACCTGTTGGTGGAGGACTGGGGCGGCAAGTACCAGTGTCAGGAAATCAGCGCCAAGAAGGGAATCGGCGTCGAAGACCTCCTGGAGAAGGTGCTCCTCGAGGCTGAGATGCTCGACCTCAAGGCCAACCCCAACCGCAAGGCCACGGGCTCTATCATTGAGAGCTCGCTCGATAAGGGCCGCGGCTATGTCTCCACCGTGCTCGTCTCTAACGGCACACTGAAGGTGGGCGACGTGGTCATCGCAGGCTCCAGCCACGGTAAGATTAAGGCCATGTTCAACGAGCGCAACGAGCGCATTCAGGAGGCAAAGCCCGCACAGCCCGCCATCATTCTGGGTCTGAACGGTGCTCCTACCGCTGGCGACGCCTTCAATGTGATGGACACCGAGCAGGAGGCCCGCGAGATTGCCAACAAGCGCGAGCAGCTGCAGCGCGAACAAGGTCTGCGTACGCAGAAGACCATCGGTCTCGACGACATTAGCCACCGTATCGCTCTCGGCGAGTTCCACGAGCTCAACATCGTGGTCAAGGGCGACACCGACGGCTCCATCGAGGCACTCTCCGACTCGTTCATCAAGCTCTCTACAGAGAAGGTGCAGGTCAACGTCATCGCCAAGGCCGTCGGCCAGATCTCCGAGAACGACGTCATGCTCGCCTCGGCATCAAAGGCCGTCATTATCGGCTTCCAGGTGCGTCCCTCATCGGCTGCCCGCAAGCTGGCCGACAGCGAGGGCGTGGAGATCAACACCTACTCCATCATCTACGATGCCATCGAGGATGTGCGCTCCACCATGGAGGGTATGCTTGACAAGGTCATCAAGGAGGAGGTTACCGCTCAGGTCGAGGTGCGCGAGGTCTTCAAGATCTCGAAGATTGGCACCGTGGCCGGCGCGATGGTTACCGAAGGCAAGGTGCACCGCTCGGACAAGGCACGCCTTATCCGCGACGGTATTGTCATTTTCACCGGCGCCATCAACGCCCTCAAGCGTTATAAGGACGACGTCAAGGAGGTGGCCACGAACTTCGAGTGTGGTATCTCGCTGGTCAACTTCAATGATATCCAACAGGGTGATATCATCGAAACCTTCCAGGAAATCGAGGTGCAGCAGAAGCTGTAACAATAAACTATCAAAGAAAAAGGCACGCAGGTTTTGCGTGCCTTTTTTGTGTCCTATTTGCTTAACGCATCAAAGAGGCGGTCGAGGGCAAGGTTTGCATCGCCCTCGGCTTCGTTGAGGAGGATGACGAACTTCGAGCCGATGATGGCGCCGGCGGCATTGTCCTGAGCGGCCTTGAGGGTTTGGGCATTGGAGATGCCGAAGCCAATCATGCGGGGATTACGGAGGTGCATAGCGTCGATACGGCGGAAATAGGCCTGCTTGGCATCGTCGAAGCTCTTCTGCGCACCCGTGATGGCGGCTGACGAGACCATGTAGATAAAGCCGTCGGTGTGGTCATCGATGAAGCGGATACGCTCCTCGCTAGTTTCTGGCGTGATGAGCATGATGACACGCAGGTCGTACTTGTCGGCGACGGGCTTGACCTGATTGAGATAGTCATCAAAGGGCAGGTCGGGAATGATCATGCCTGAGACGCCAGCATCGGCAGCATCGGCGCAAAACTGTTCGATGCCGTAGTGGAGGATGGGATTGAGATAGCCCATGAGGATGAGGGGAATCTGCACCTCGTCCTTAATGGCTTTCAGCTGTTTCAAGAGCAGGCTGACAGTCATACCGTTCTTCAAAGCCTGAGTGGCGGCACTCTGGATGACGGGGCCGTCGGCGAGCGGGTCGCTGAAGGGGATGCCCACCTCGATGAAATCGATGCCGCGGCTTTGCATCGTTTTAATCACATCACCCGTACTGTCGAGCGTTGGACAACCGGCACAGAAATAAAGGCTTAACAGCTTGCGGTCGCCGCGAGTGGCAAATACTTGGTTTATCTTGTTCATGGTTATTTCTTTTTCAGTTCAATAATAAAATCGTTTAAAGCTTGGCCGGGATTGGGAGTCTTCATGAAGTTCTCGCCGATGAGGAATCCGCGGAAGCCGGCAGCGCGGAGGGCACGGACGGTGTCGGGATTAGAGATGCCGCTTTCGCTTACTTTTACAGCCTCTTTGGGGAGACGTTCTGCAAGGCGGAACGAGGTTTCTACATCCGTTACGAACGAGCCCAGATGACGATTGTTGATGCCGCACATGTCGGGCTCCAATTCGGCATATTCCAGTTCACATTCGTCATGCATCTCCAGCAGAACCTCAAGGCCTAGTTCGTGAGCTTTCACCATCAGTTTGGCGCACTCCTGTTTTGAAAGACAGGCGGCAATGAGCAATACGGCAGAGGCACCACAGAGGGCTGCTTCGTAGAGCTGGAACTCGTCGATGACGAAGTTCTTGTAGAGGATGGGAATGGTAACGCCTGACTGGCGAGCCGTGCGGATGAAGTCGTCGTGTCCGCCAAAGTATTTCTTGTCGGTAAGGATGCTGATGGCTGTGGCACCGTTCTGCTGATAAGAGAGCGGAATGATGTCGGCACGGCCTTCTTCCTTAATCCATCCTTTTGAGGGCGACTTGCGTTTGAACTCGGCGATGATGCCCGTAGGTGATGCCAGCAAAGCCTCACGCAGGGATGGCTTCTTTGCACGCATCTGTTCCACCTCTACGCGCTTGTGCGCCACGATTTCTTGTAGGATGTCTTTCATCATTATGTCGTTATAACGTTATAACGTGATTTCGTTATTACGAATTTAACTCCACAAACTTCTTAAAGGTCTTCAGGGCGGCACCGCTGTCGATACTCTCGCGGGCGATGGCGATGCACTCCTCGATGGTCTTCTCGCCCTTTTCGAGGACTTGAATGCCGAAGGCGGCGTTGGCCAGCACGATGTTCTTCTGGGCGGGCAGGGCGCGGTTCTCGAGGACGCTGTCGAAGATGGCTGCGGCCTCTTCCTCAGTGGCGCCGCCGACGAGCTCCTCGGGTTTGGCGATGTCGAAGCCGAGGTCGCTGGGCTTGAAGATGCGCTCGTAGTTCTTGGTGGTCACTTTGAAGTCGCCCGTCAGCGAAATCTCGTCGTAGCCGTCGATGGAGTTCACGATGCCGTAGTCGATGCCGATTTTCTGATACACCTGGTTGTATAGGCGCATCTGGTCGAGGTTGGCGACACCGAGCAGCTGACACTTCGGCTGGCTGGGATTCACCAGCGGACCAAGAAGATTGAAGATGGTGGGGAACTGGAGGGCCTTGCGGATAGGCCCCACGAACTTCATGGCCTTAGCGAAGAGCTGGGCGTGCAGATAGACGATACCGGCCTCGTCGAGCGAGCGATTCAGACGGTCGATGTCGTCGGTGAACTTGATGCCGTGGTGCTGGATGACGTTCGAGGCGCCTGATACGGAAGTGGCGGCATAGTTGCCGTGCTTGGCAACCTTATAGCCTGCACCTGCGATGACGAAGCAGCTGGTGGTCGAGATGTTAAAGGTGTTCTTGCGGTCGCCGCCGGTGCCGACGACGTCGATGTAGCGGTCGGCGTTGAGGATGGCGGGAACGCCCGTCTCCAGGATACCGTCGCGGAAGCCGAGCAGCTCGTCGACGGTGACGCCGCGCATCTGCAGAGCCGTCAGCAGGGCGGTAATCTGCTCCGTGGGATACTCGCTCTGAGTGATACCAATCAGAATGTTCTTCATTTCTTCACGGGAGAGTTCCTCGTGGTTCAGCATCCTGTTCAGGATGTCTTTCATTGTCTGTGCCATATTGCTATTTGTTTTGAATTTGTTACTTTTTGGGTTGTCGGGCGGCCCGACAGCGTGCCGAAGAGATTTTTCACTCTGGCGAGCGGCCCGACAGCGTGCCGGAGAAGTTTTTCTGTCTGGCGAGCGGCTCGACAGCGTGCCAGAGAAGTTTTTGGCCTTGGCGAGCGGCCCATTTTTACGCCCGTTAACATTTTGGCTCTCGCGGGCGGCCCGATTTAATGCCCGTTAACTTTTTGGCCTCGGCGAGCGGCTCGCTATAACGCCCATTAACTTTTTGGCCTTGGCGGGCGGCCCGACAGCGTCAAAATTTACTCTTTTTTAACTTTCGGGCGGCTCGACAGCGTGCCGGAGCGCTTTCTGAGACCGTCGGGCGGCTCGACAGCATGCCGGAACGCTTTCTGAGACCGTCGGGCGGCTCGCCGTTTACAGAAACAGCCAGTTCTGAATCATGCGCCGCCCGTCGGGGGTCAGCACGCTCTCGGGGTGGAATTGTATGCCTCGTACGTTGAGCTCGCGATGG
>JAGAAJ010000092.1 GCA_017615355.1 Prevotella sp. | reverse complement strand
GCATAACACGCGTTACCTATCAACAAGAATAACGCCCAAAGAAGTATTTTTTTCATATTGCTTTTTATAGTTATATGCTGATAAGACGAAAAAAAGAGTCCCACAATGTTGCTTGTAGAACTCCTTTTGCGGAAGGTGAGGTTCCCACTCGTCATTTCAAGTAAACGTGTTGGAAACCAACACCTTACATTACATCATTAACTCAGGGTATTTTTACTCTCTAATACAAATATAATACGCTTCTCAGAGGCTGACATTCAGCAGCCTAACATGGCTGCTGGCGTGATGCCAAGCGTGGTGCACAGCAAACGGGCAACTCGAAGCGTTGGCTCTGCACGACCGGAGACATAGTCGCTGATACGAGAGGGACTGACACCTATGGTCTCAGCCAGTTGCCTCTGACTCATGTTTTTCTCGTCGAGAGATATCTGAATCAGCTGGGCCACCGTCGGCTTGCCAATAGGATAATGCTCCTTCTCATAGTCGATGACAACATCCGACATCATAGCCAGTTCTATTGCGTTACGATCATTCGCAGAAGTCGAATCAGTAACCAAAGGCAAAAGCTCTTCAACCCTTGCCAATGCAAACTCATACTGTTCCTTTGTTATCTTGCTCATACTTTGCTCACCTTAAATTGTTGAAGCGTCAATCTTGTCATATTCACTATGAGTGCCTACAAACCGGATGTAAACATATCCGATTGTGAACTTAACTACCACCACCAGACGGTACTTGTTGCCATGTATGTTGAATACATAGTGTTGGTTACCTACATAATCTGTAGCTGGGAAATCGGCCTTGATGTCCGATAGGTTCTTCCATTCAGCATTCTCAGCCATGTCATACCATCGCTCAAGTGCTGCCTGAGAGTCTCCATGCCCTTCAGAACTATAGAACTCAACTATTCGTCTATGTGATACGATTCTCATTTCGTGTGCAAAGATAATAAATTATTTTGAATTACGAAAGAAAATGAGGAAAAAGTTTTGAATTCTAATACAAATTATGCTTCTCACTTTTCAACACATCCATACTCCTGACGCAGAATCATGCATTTTTTCTTTGTTATGATGTGCTAAGCATTCGGGCCAGCAGACCGATGAGAGCCATGTGGGCCGGATAGTAATAGTAGAAGAACTTGCCGAGCCAGCGGCAGCGGCCTCGCTGACCGTTATACATCGCCAGCAGTGGCACCGCCAGCCAGCAGGCCAGATGAACCATGCCGTAGGTCGGGCTGTGGAAGATGAAGAAGGCGACGGCGTATAGCGAGATAACCGCCATCATCCAGAGCATCTGCTTGTGGAAATTCCCCCGATTACGCCCAATCATAAGGATAGCCAGCGGGGCGGCACAGCTCCAGTCGGATGTGCAGGTGAGCAGACAGGCCACTATGGTGACGGCCACCTTCTGCCATCGTGCCAGTCTTTTCATGTCCCACACCTTCAGCAGTATCAGGCCCCACAGGAGCGGCCAGGCAATGCTTGTGGCATTGAAGAGCAGGTTAGTCAGCGGGTTGAAGCCCGACATGTTGAAATAGCAGAAGGCGAAGTGGCTCACCACGGCCAGCATGAGCAGACGACGCAGATAGCGGCGATAGTCGTGTGTGTGGTAATAGCCCTCGGCCACGAAGAAGATCATCATCGGAGCCGTCAGCCGTCCGATGCAGTGCAGACCAATCTGCACCGGCGTCTCTGCCTGCTCGTATGTCTCGATGCCCACCCATGCCAGGTGGTCTATCGTCATAGCGACGATGGCAATGACCTTCAGCGCGTTTCCACTCAGTCCTTTTGCTGTCATTTTCTTTTGAGGGAACGGTATCTACCCCATTCCCTCGTTGTAATTGTTACTACTCTTTTCGCTTGATGGTTACTGTCTTGCCGTTGTGGATATATACACCCGGCTGTGTGGGCTTGCGACCGATTTTGAAGCCTTGCAGCGTCCACCAGTCACCGTCGTCGGCATCATCGGCGATGATATCATTGATGCCTAACAGGTTTTGCAGGTCGATGACGTATGGATTCCACGACGTGCCGACGTTGCCATCGCTGACATACTGCTGCGTGTCGTCGATGTCGATGATTTCGCCATTGATGCAAGTGCGCAGCACCATGGGCTGTCCGGCTCCTTCACCTGCGATGACGAGATAGTAGAGTCCGTTGCTGCTAGAGCGTGTGGCACCTCGACACTCGTCGCCCACGAAGGCGGCCACCTCGGCCGTGTCTACCACGGCGGTGCCGTCACGTAGCTGGATGACCATCGTCATATTGTTGGGATAGAGCGTTGCGTCAACAGGCTTGAAGATGCGCAGCGCCTCAGGAGCGTGCCTTGGAGCCGCCATGCGGGCAGAGGCCGACGAGGCAGCGGGATAGACAAATGTCTTCTCTGTGCCGTCGTAGCTGTAGTACATATAGCCGTGTCCGCTCTCCAAGGCCTGCAGGCTGCCTTCCCAAATGTTGTTGCCGTAGATGGCCACGCCCGTCTGCGACTTCACGATGTCGCCCTTCTGCGGGTTGGCAGCTGCCAGTGCCTCGCCGATGGTCATCGTGGTCAGCGGCGTATAGGCTATCCAGTTCCAGCCCTTCTGCAGCTTGACGGGCATCTTGTCTGCCTTCAGCTGACTGCCGAAGACAGAGAGCTGAGCGTTAAGTATTGAGGACTGAGAGTTGGGCAGAGGCTCCACCTTCAGCTTATACATTTCATTGACTTTCACAGTGAGCGGGTTGTTCCACACGTCACCGTCGTAGTCGCTGAACGTATCGCGGTTCTTGATGAGCAGCATCCAGTCGGCATAGTCGCTGAAGACATCCCCGAGGTCGGACGACTGCGGCTCCACGCCGAAGGCAATCCAGTTCCAGTTCATGTGGATGGGTATCAGCTGCTCCACATTGTCCGTCTTCGTCCAGATGGCAGGATAGTCGAAGTTGCCTATCATCTCGTCTTGCTGGAAGATGACGCTGACGGCCTTTCCGTTGACCGCTATCTGCGCATCGGTATAGGCCACGCCCTTCGAGGCATCCCAGATACGAAAGTTCACGGGCTTGCCCGTGTCTTCCTCCTCGGTGTCGTTGCCATAGATGTTCATTGTGACGTAGGCAGCTCCGCGCACCTTCATGGGCGAGGCCACGCCGCGGCATTCATTGCCGATGAAGGCAGCCACCATACTCTCCGCGTTCTCCATCAGGATGCCACCGATATACACCTGTCCGATAATAGTCATCTGGTGGTCGTACTTCGTCGGGTCAACTGCCCATTGGGGCTTCTCGCCGCTCACCTTCATCACGATGCGCAACGGCTCCAGGATGGCATTGTTGCCCTGCAGTCCGATGGTCACTTCGTAGTTACCAACGGGCACCAGCGGGTTCACCTCGAAGCGCAGGATCTTTGTCGAGAGCGGAGCCACGTCATCGCTACGCTCGCTGTCCACCAGCGTCAGCCACTGCGGCATATTATATAAGGTGTAGTACTCCGTGTTGCCGCTCTTATTCTCGATGACGACGTCGAAGGTGTAGCCGTCGCCATATTTCTTGATGACGTTCACCGAGTCCTTCGCCCACTTCAGCGTGTTCTGCTGCACGTAGGCCGTCCAGCGTATGGGCAGCGAGGTGTTGCCGTGCAGGTCGTGAATCTGGTCTACGGTGATGTTGAGCGTCGTGCCCTCAATGTCGCGCAGCGAGATGCCGGCACCCGTCAGGTTGACCACCACCTTGCGCTCAGAGGCCACCGGCGAGGCGATGAGGCGCGTCTCTTCGGGGGCATTCTTCAGCGGCGGGGTGTTTCTGAAGAGGGCACCCTCGTGGTAGAGCATCTCAGCACCCGACGGAGAAGCGCCGGCGGCGGGGGCCATGTTCTCCATGGTCGGCACCTTCGTCGTGACGCCGTTCTCCTCGCCTGTCTTTTCGAAGGGATAGTAGGCCACCAGTCCGCGACTGTAGACATCGGTGGTGTCGATGGTGTTGTACATGTTGCTGAGCAGGCGGCGCTCGCTGAGTGCGGCGTGCCAGATGCGCAGCTCGTCGGCAAAGGCTATCGCGGTGTTGTTCCTGCCCACGATGAGCCTGCTACCCTCGATGGGTGGCACGTCGGCCTCGGCAATGACAGCCGTGCGCTGTCCGTCGAGATAGAACGAAGCCGCCTGTCCGCGCACTACGTTCAGTGCATAGTGGTGCCAGTTCATCAGGTTGGGGAAGTCCTCGTGGCTGGCTACAATCTGCGACTTCGTGCCGTAGTCGAGCACGATGTTCTTCTGGCTGTCAAAGCGCAGGCACAGCTTCGACGCCTTGGCCAGCAGGTCGCCTTCGACGGTGGGCGTTGCCGTCTCGAACACCACCTCGTCCTTGTCGCCATTATTATGGTACCACAACTCGATGGCATAGCTGTCGCCCTGTCCGGTGCCAATACGTGTGATGTCAGCCTGTGCACCCTCCTTGTCGTCAATGCGGAGGCTGTAGCTCGTGTTCTCTAATTTCCATGAGTCATCGACGGTGAAGTCGTGTGTGTGGCGTGTGTCGGCGGCTACGGTGCCGTGTCCCTCGTCCATGGGCCAGTAGTTGGCCAGTCCATAGACATAGTTGTCCTTGGCCTGATACTTGGTGGCGGCAGCCTCGTGCACGTCGTGACGGATATTGTAGAGACTCAGGCCGTGGATGTCGGCCCAGATATATCCTAAGTAGAGGTGGTTGTCGGTGGCGTAGTTGACTACCTGCACGTTCTGCGTCGTCACGGGTTCGTTCTCAAACAGGTCGACGGTTGTCTCGCCATATTGCGCCAGGATGTCGAAGGTCATCGCACTGGCGTTGTAGCTCAGGGCAAAGAACACCCACTCGTCCTGCGGCACCGTCTTCGTGCTGACAAACTGTGCCTTGGCTATGGTCACCTTGACGTGGCCCTCGTCATCGATGCCGAGGGCGAAGTTGTCCGTTCCCTCACCTTGGTGCAGGATGGTTCCCGCCATGTGCCAGTTCAGCCAGAAGTCCATCGAGAAGTCGCCTTTCAGGAACACGGGGTTC
>JAGAAJ010000091.1 GCA_017615355.1 Prevotella sp. | reverse complement strand
TATCGGTTGCTGGCACCCGATGTGGTACGCATTCACCGTATTCCAGAACTATAAGACGCCGACGGCCGACAGCTCTGTCAAGACCCTCAACGACCCATACGTCACGCTCATCTGGAACAACGACATCGAAATGCCTCACAGCTTCCGCCTGAGTGCCAACGCCCAGTGGGCATCGAAGGGTGACTACAACAACTTCAGCATCACAGCCCAGCGTTTCAACCTCACGCTTGGCGTGCAGCGTGACTTCAACCTGCGCCGCCTAGGCACACTGACTCTCGATCTCCGTTGCGTCGATATCCTAAACACCAACAAGACCACGGCCCTCGTCTACGGCATCCGTGAACTGTCGACAGCCAATCCTGGCCGCCGCACTTTCCTCATCGACCTTGTCTGGAAGATCAACGAGGCCCGCTCGAAGTATCGTGGATCTGGCGCAGGCGAGAAGCAGAAAGCACGTATGTAATATATTGAAACATAAAAACAAAAAAAATATAAGGTATGAATACAACATTCAAAATCTTCAGCCTCTCACTGATGCTGATTTGCGGAGGGACAGTCTTCGCTCAGGACAAGGGTTACGACAAGGCAAATATGAACCTTGATGTTAAACCAGGTGACAACTTTGTAGAATATGCCTGCGGCAACTGGCTCAAGACGCACCCGCTGCGCGATGACCAGATGACCAATGGTGCCTTCCTCGATCTCTATGAGCAAAACCAGAAGCAGATTCAGGAGATGATCCTGGAGTTTGCGACGAAGCCACAGGAGAAAGGTTCTCTTGGCTATAAGATAGGTACGCTTTACAATCAGATGATGGACACGCTGAAGCGCAACGAGCAGGGATTGGCTCCTATCATGCCTTATATCGATAGGATCCGTGCCGTGAAGAATCGCAAGGAATACCAACGCGTCACCGCAGAGATTGACCGTCGTGGCGAAAACACGATGATGTATGCCTGGGGGGCCGGTGCCGACCTCCGCGATGCCGATAACAACATCGTCAGCATCTCGCAGGCAGGTCTCGGACTGGGCAATCGTGACTACTATTTCAACGACGACCCACAGACGCAGGCCGTTCGCGAGGCATACAAAGCTTACGAAAAGAGAATGTTTATGGCTTTGGGCTATAACGAGGCAACGGCTACCGACCGCATGGAGAAGGTATATGCCATTGAGAAGCGCATTGCCGAGGTCAGCTACGACAGAGTGAAGCTGCGTGACATCGATGCCAATTACCACAAGATGACTTACGACGAGTTGGTACGCGACTTCCCTGGTATCGACTGGCCCACCGTGTTCTGGGTGACGGGATTCCCCTCTTTCAAGCAGCTTGTGGTGAGACAGCCTGAGCAGTTGCACGAGGTAGAGAAGATTCTCGCTGACACCCCACTTGAGGATCTGAAAGCCTACGCCGAGGTACGCATCATCGCTGGTGCCGCCTCCTGTCTGACACAAGACTTGCGTCGCTCGTACTTCACCTTTGCGCAGACGCTGACAGGCCAGCCGCAGGACGACCCGATGTGGAAACAGGCCACCGCGCTAGTCAACGGCGTCCTGGGCGATGCCATCGGCAAGATGTACTGCGAGAAATATTTTCCAGAGGCCAATAAACAGCGTGTGCTCACGATAGTTCGTAACCTGCAGACAGCCCTCGGACAGCGTATCGATGCTCTGGACTGGATGGGCGATGCCACGAAAGCTGAAGCTAAGAAGAAACTGGTCGACTTCCACATCAAGATAGGTTATCCCGACAAGTGGAAGGACTACAGCCAGATGCAAATCGACGACCAGTTCTCGCTCTACGAGAATCTGGCCAACGTGAGCGAATGGAAATGGATTGACGGTCTGAATCGCAAGGTGAACAAGCCCGTTGACAAGGACGAGTGGCACATGACGCCCCAGACCATCAACGCCTACTATAACCCCACCACCAACGAAATCTGCTTCCCTGCCGGCATTCTCCAGCCGCCGTTCTTCGATGTCGAGGCTGACGATGCCCAGAACTATGGTGCCATCGGTGGCGTGATAGGTCACGAGATGAGTCACGGCTTCGATGACCAGGGCTGTCAGTTCGATGTTACGGGTAACCAGCGCAACTGGTGGACGGCTTCCGACAAAGCCGCCTTCGACAAGCGTGCTGCACGACTGGCCGACTACTTCTCGACCATCGAGGTAGTGAACGGCAAGAAGGTGAATGGCCAGTTGACGCTCGGCGAGAACATCGGCGACAATGGCGGACTTCACATAGCCCTGCAGGCACTCCACAACACCGGCAACGACCGTGTCATAGACGGCCAGACTGCCGACCAGCGCTTCTTCCTCGGCTGGGCCCGCGTGTGGGCAAGCAACAACCGTGAGCAGTATATGGACATGCTCCTCAATCAGGATGTCCACTCGCCTAACACGGTTCGTGTCAATGGTGCCCTTCCCCAGATTGATGAGTGGTACGACGCTTTCGACATCAAGAAAGGCAAACTGTTCATCCCTAAGAAAAAGCGCATCAGAATCTGGTAATATGTACAAGAGCCGTTTACTCCCAAATACACGCATTGACGTGGCTGATGCCCTGCGAGGAATCGCTGTGGCTGGCATCATCCTGTATCACTCCGTAGAGCACTTCAATATCTTCACGCAGGAGACCATCATCCACGCATTGCCTTCCGACGAGACTGTAGCCGATATCCTCGCCTGGCTGCTGTCTGGCAAGATGTATGGTATCTTCGCCATGCTTTTCGGACTAAGTTTCTTCATTATGAACGACAACCAGCAACAGAAGGGCAACTGCTTTTCCGGGCGCTTTGCCTGGCGCATGTGTCTGCTTTTCATGTTTGGAGTCATTAACGTGGCCTTCTACGATGGTGACATCCTGATGCTCTATGCGTGTTATGGCCTGCTGCTCATTCCCATCAGTTATCTGCCTTCAAAGGCGGTTTGGTGCATCATTGGCCTGCTGGCCATTCAGCCTGTGGAGCTATTCTGCCTGCTGACTGGCTTTGAGATCGACCATACCCGTTTCTATGAGATATCAGGCATTATCAACAATGCGCATGAGCATGGGACGTTCTGGGAGAACGCCCTTACCAACCTGCGGTACGGCTTCGAGGTGAACCTGCGTTTCAACGTCTTTAGTGGTCGTTTGACGCAACTGCTATGCCTCTTTATCTTAGGCATGCAGTTAGGGCGACAGCGAATGTTCTATAATGAGGGGCGTAACCTACAGATTTGGCATAAGATTCTCATGGTATCAGCCGCCATTGTCATCGCCCTGAGTTTTGTTAACTTTGGCGAAGTTGAAAGTTGGCTTAAGCCCATCTACAACCTCATCATCCTCCTGATGATTGTCTCGGCTATTGTCTCAGCATGGTATGCCTCCGAGGGTGTGCGCCGTTTGCTCCATCATCTGTGCATTTTTGGTCGCATGAGTCTCACCAACTATCTGTTGCAGTCCATCATTGGCTGCTCTATCTTCTGCGGCTACGGCTTGGCATGCTATTACAAACTGGGCATCACCTATGCAGTGATGATTGGAGTGGGAATGGTTATCACGCAATACCTCTTCGCCCGCTTCTGGTTTGCCAGCCATCAGCGTGGTCCGCTAGAGGGTTTATGGCGTAAATTAACATGGATTTAAGTATGACATTAAGACCGTTTACCATCGATGATGCGCCAATTATTCTCTCATGGATAAAGGATCTGTCTGCATTCCGGAAGTGGAGTGCAGACAGATATCCTACGTTTCCACCAAAGCCAGAGGAAATGGTTGCACAATATGCAGCTGAAAATATCTTTCCCTTTACTGCCATTGACAATGATGGAAATATCATCGGCCACATCATGCTTCGCTATCCTGATTCTTCGAAGACTGTCATTCGCTTTGGATTCGTCATCGTTGATGACAATCTGCGAGGCAAAGGCTATGGCAAACAGATGTT
>JAGAAJ010000090.1 GCA_017615355.1 Prevotella sp. | reverse complement strand
CGGCACGGATGCGGGTGACGTAAGCGGCTGCGCCTACTGCGTCGGCAAAGACGATGCCGTGATAGCTGGGATCGGGCTTGCTGAGCGTTGGGAACTTGTCGTTCTGTTTCCAGTCGAACTTACCGCCATCCACGATGACACCACCCAGAGAGGTTCCGTGACCGCCCAGGAACTTGGTGGCTGAGTGTACCACGATGTCTGCGCCGTGCTCGAGCGGACGAATGAGATAGGGTGTGCCGAAGGTGTTATCAACGATGAAGGGGATGCCGTGCTTGTGGGCTACGGCAGCCACACCTTCAAGGTCAAGCACATCGGAATTTGGGTTACCGAAGGTCTCGGCATATACTACTTTTGTATTGGGTTGGATGGCTGCCTCAAGGGCCTCGAGGTCGTTCACATTAAGAATGGTATTAGTGATGCCCTGAGTAGCCAGCGTATGGGTGATGAGGTTGTAGGAGCCACCATAGAGGTTGTCGGCAGCCACGATATGGTCGCCATTCTGCACGATGTTTTGCAGGGCATAGGTGATAGCAGCAGCGCCAGAGGCCACAGCCAAACCAGCTACACCACCCTCAAGGGCAGCCACACGATCCTCGAACACACCCTGAGTAGAGTTGGTCAGGCGACCATAGATATTACCTGCATCGCGGAGGCCGAAACGGTCGGCTGCGTGCTGTGAATTACGGAACACGTAAGAGGTGGTCTGATAAATAGGTACCGCACGTGCGTCGGTAGCGGGGTCAGCCTGTTCCTGTCCTACATGAAGTTGTAAAGTCTCAAAACGATAATTTTTCTGTGCCATAATCTTATCCTTTCTTTTATTTATTTGGTTGTTTGGTTATCTAGTCGTTTGGTCGTTTGGGGAAGTTACTTGGGTTGTCTTGTGGTCCCCTAAACGACTGATTGACGGTGCAAAGGTACAATGCTTGGTGATATCCACCAAATTTTCATTAAAATACAGAAGAATCCGCTAAAATTGATGTTTGAGCAGAAAATTCTTCCGAGAAAGGAGCTTTGGGGCCGGCCAAAAAGAAAAATATTCCGCTAAGGGCTGCAAAAGCCTATTCGTAGCGCATAGAACGGGCAGGATGGATGCGCGAAATGAGGTAGCTGGGACCTACAAGGACGAAGACGCTGATGAGGAGCGTGGCGATGTTGAGCAGCACGACGAGCAGGAGGTTGAGCTCCATCGGAGCCTCGCTGACGTAATAGGTCTGCGGGTCGAGGCTGACGATGCCTGTGGCTTTCTGCAGCAGTACGATGCCGATGCCGATGATGTTGCCCCAGAGCAGGCCGCGCCCGATGATAAAGACGGAGAACCATAGGAACGTGCGCCGTATGGTGGCGTTGCGTGCGCCGAGGGCTTTCAGCACGCCAATCATCTGCGTGCGCTCAAGAATAATAATGAGTAGGCCGCTAATCATCGTGAAGCCTGCCAGCGCCACCATCAGCGCGAGGATGATCCATACGTTGATGTCGAGCAGGTCGAGCCATTGGAAGACGGTGGGGTAGAGCTGTTGGATGGTGACTGACGTGAGCGTGTTGCCCTGACTGTCGATACGTCCTTTTCTGAGGAAACTTTCGATGATGTTGTGGTCGGTTTGCTGCAGCTTGTCGAAATCGTCGACGAGCAGCTCAGCGCCTGAGCACAGCTTCCCTTTCCAGCCGTTGCGGCGAGCGGTGACGAAGAGGTCGGCGATACAGAACAAATCGTCGAAGCGCTTCATGTTGGTCTGATAGATGGCGCTGACGCGGAAGGCGAGACGTGTGACGTGTTCGCCGATGAAATAGGCGTAGATGAGGTCGCCAGCCTTCAGCTTGAGCTTCTGCGCCATCGTCTTCGAGATGACCAGCTCATAGGGATGCTCTGCGGAGTTGGCCTCGCCCTCTAAGGGATTGGTGTCGTGGAATGCGGGCAGCTGTCCCTCTACGACGCAGTCCTTAAGGAAGCTGGTGTCGTATTCCGGCCCGATGCCCTTGAACATCACGCCGAGGAAGTCTTCGTCGGTCTTGAGGATTCCCTGCGTCATCGCGTAGCGCTCCACATGACGGACGCCTGGTATGGTCTTCAGCTGCTGCATCAGGCTGTCGTTCATCTCTACGGGCAAGCCGATAGGAGAGCCTATAGAGCGGACGTTGATAACCTGAATATGGCTGCCGAAGCCTACTACCTTGTCGCGGATGGTGTGCTTGAACCCCAGCACGACGGCTACGGTGACAATCATCACCGCCAGGCCGATGGCCACGCCTGCCGTAGCAATGCGAATGGCCGGACGGCTCACTTTCTTGCGGTCGTCCGTCTGGCCATTGATGCGCCGTGCAATAAATAGGGGGAAAGACATTGTTTAGTGTTTAGTGTTTAGTGTTTAGCGACATTTGTCCTCAAGCAGAGGTAAAGTCACTCAACACTCAACTCTTAACTCTCAACCTTTCCTGGGTAGGCTTCGAGGGCTTTCTGCAGAACGACGAGGGCACGCTCCAGATCGTCTTTCTTCAGCACGTAGGCGATACGCACCTGATTGATGCCAGCGCCAGGCGTCGTGTAGAAGCCGGCTGCGGGAGCCATCATCACCGTCTCGCCTTCGTAGGTGAACTCGCTGAGGCACCAGCGGCAGAATTTCTCCGCATCGTCCACAGGCAGCTTGGCCACCGTGTAGAAGGCTCCCATCGGGATGGGTGAGTAGACGCCAGGTATGCGGTTGAGGCCGTCGATGAGACACTTACGGCGCTCCACGTATTCGTCGTAGACATCGCGCAGGTACTCCTCAGGAGTGTCAAGCGAGGCCTCGGCCACAATCTGTCCGATGAGGGGAGGGGAGAGGCGTGCCTGGCAGAACTTCATCACGGCCTTCCTTACCTCAGCATTCTTCGTGATGAGGGCGCCGATGCGGATGCCGCACTCAGAGTAGCGCTTTGAAACGGAGTCGATGAGGATGACGTTCTGCTCGATGCCCTCCAGGTGGCAGGCTGAGATATAGGGCGAGCCTGTGTAGATGTACTCGCGATACACCTCGTCAGAGAAGAGATAGAGGTCGTACTTCTTCACCAAGTCGCGAATCTGGTTCATCTCGCGGCGTGTGTAGAGATAGCCCGTGGGGTTGTTGGGGTTGCAGATCATGATGGCGCGTGTGCGCTCGTTGATCAGCTCCTCGAATTTTTCCACCTTAGGCAGCGAGAATCCCTCGTCGATAGTGGTGGCGATGGTGCGGATCTTGGCGCCGGCGCTGATGGCGAAGGCCATATAGTTGGCGTAGGCCGGCTCTGGCACGATGATCTCGTCACCTGGGTTGAGGCAAGAGAGGAAGGCGAAGAGCACCGCCTCCGAGCCGCCGCTGGTGATGATGATGTCGTCGGCCGTCACATTGATGTTGTATTTCGCGTAATAGCCTACGAGCTTCTCGCGGTAGCTGAGGTAGCCCTGCGAGGGTGAATACTCCAGGATGTTGCGGTCGACGGTTTTCAGCGCATCAAGGGCCACCTGCGGCGTGGGCAGGTCGGGCTGTCCGATATTCAGGTGGTAGACGCGTGTGCCGCGTTTCTTGGCTGCGGCAGCCAGCGGAGCCAGCTTACGGATGGGCGATTCGGGCATCTCAAGCCCGCGGACGGAAATCTCCGGCATCTTCTTTAATGCTTAATTCATAATGCATAATGCATAATACATCATGCTTGATTCTCAATTCTCAATCTTCTCGATGATCTTGCCACCCTCTTCGATGGCCTGCATGTTCAGGGGAATGAGGTTGTGGTGGCGCTCAGGCAGCGTCTTCTTCAGCGCTTTCTCCACGCCGCCTGTACCCACTACGGGGCTCACCTTCAGCAGGCCGCCCAGGACGATCATGTTGAAGATCTTGCCGTTCTTCATCTCGGCAGCCTTGTCCATTGCGTCAATCTTGTAGACGTTGATGTCCTTGCGTGTCGGCGGGTTGATGATGCCGTAGCTGTCGTAGATGAGGATGCCGCCGGGCTTCAGCTTTGGCTCAAACTTCTCCAAAGAGGGCTGGTTGAGCACGATAGCGATGTCATACTTGCTGAGGATGGGCGACGAGATGCGCTCATCGCTGACGATGACGGTGACGTTGGCCGTGCCGCCGCGCTGCTCAGGGCCGTAGGCGGGCATCCACGTCACTTCCTTGTCTTCCATCAGTCCGCTATAGGCCAGAATCTTACCCATAGAGAGCACACCCTGACCACCGAATCCTGCTATGATAATCTCTTTTTTCATCTTAATGTTCAATTATCAATTCTCAATTATCAATTAAAGACCCGTAGTGTCTTTCAGGTCACCTTTGGGATAGAAGGGGAACATGTTTTCCTTCATCCATTCATTTGCTTTGGAAGGAGTGAGCTTCCAGCCGCTGTTGCAGGTAGAGACGAACTCCACGAGGCTTGAGCCCTTGCCGTCCATCGAGGCTTGGAAAGCCTTCTTCAGCGCCTTTTTGGCCTTGAGGATGCTGGCAACGCTCTCCACCGACTGACGTGTGACGTAGCATGTGCCCTCCAGTCCTGCGGCGATATCTGCCATCTTCAGGGGATAGCCGTGCAGCTTCGGATCGCGGCCGTAGGGGCAGGTCGACGTCTTCTGGCCGAGCAGGGTGGTGGGAGCCATCTGTCCTCCCGTCATACCGTAGATGGCGTTGTTGACGAAGATGATGACGATGTTCTCGCCGCGGTTCAGCGCGTGGATGGTCTCGCAGGTACCGATACAAGCCAGGTCGCCGTCGCCCTGATAGGTGAAGACGAGGCGGTCGGGCCAGCAGCGCTTGATGCCCGTAGCGATTGCGGGTGCACGTCCGTGGGCTGCTTCCTGCCAGTCGATATCAATATAGTTGTACGCGAAGACGGCACAACCTACGGGGCTGACGCCTATGGCCTTCTCTTCCATTCCCATCTCCTCAATCACTTCGGCGATGAGCTTGTGCACCACGCCGTGCGAGCAGCCCGGACAATAGTGCATGTTATTGTCGTTCAGGAGTGTTGGCTTTTTGTATACCAGGTTCTCCTGTGAAATAATCTCTTTTGCTTCCATAATCATCTGTTTTCTAGTCTTTCTAGTTATTCTAGCACTTCTAGTTCATCTAGAATAATTTCTCTTTAAGGGCTTCAACGATCTCCTCGGGGTCGGGCACGATGCCGCCGAGACGGCCGAACTGCTCCACAGGCACGGCGCCGTTGATGCTCAGGCGCACGTCCTGCACCATCTGTCCGGCGTTGATCTCTGCCACCAGCACGCCCTTCTTGCCCTTGGCCATAGCGGCAATCTCCTTCGTGGGGAAGGGCCACAGCGTGATGGGACGGAAGAGGCCCACCTTGATACCCTCGGCACGGGCCAACTCGACGCTCTTCTCAGCAATGCGGGCGGCAGAACCGAAGGCCACGATCATATACTCGGCGTCATCCAGCTGCTGTGTCTCGTAGCGCACTTCGTTCTCCTTGATCTGACGGTATTTCTCCTGCAGGGCGAGGTTGCGCTGCTCCATAATCTCGGGCTTCAGCTCTAGCGAGGTGACAACGCGGCGTACGGTGCCTTTCTTCTTGCCTGTAGAGGCCCAGGGGCACTGGGCGATGACCTCTTCGTCGGTGCGACGGGGCTTGAACGGCGGCAGCACCACCTTCTCCATCATCTGGCCGATGACGCCGTCGGAGAGGATCATAGCGGGGTTGCGATACTTGAAGGCCAGCTCGAAGGCCAGGTCGACAAAGTCGGCCATCTCCTGAACGGATGCGGGAGCCAGCACGATGACGTTGTAGTCGCCGTTGCCGCCGCCACGCGTAGCCTGGAAATAGTCGCCCTGCGAGGGCTGGATGGTGCCCAGGCCAGGGCCGCCGCGCTGCACGTTGACGATAAGTGCGGGCAGCTCAGCGCCTGCCAGGTAGGTGATGCCTTCCTGCATCAGCGCTACGCCAGGCGAGCTGCTGGAGGTCATTGCGCGCTTGCCTGCTCCGGCTGCGCCATAGACCATATAGATACTTGCCAGCTCGCTCTCGGCCTGCACCACCTGCATACCGGTGGTCTCCCAGGGCTTCAGCTCAGCCAGCGTCTCGATTACTTCACTCTGCGGCGTGATGGGATAGCCGAAGTATCCGTCTACTCCGCAGCGGATGGCAGCGCGGGCGATGGCCTCGTTGCCTTTCATCAATACGACTTCTTTCTGTTCCATTGTTGGTGTTTAGTGTTTAGTGTTTAGTGTTTAGCGACATTTGTCCTGAAGCAGAGGTAAAGTCACTCAACACTCAACTCTTAACTCTCAACTTTCTTTCGATAAACTGTGATGCATCCGTCAGGACACACGATGCCGCAGGAAGCGCAGCCCACGCAGGCCTCCTCATTGACGGTTTCTACATAGGGATAGCCATGTACATTGACCTTGCCGGCAAGTGCGATGACGTTCTGCGGACATGCTTCCACGCAGAGCACGCATCCCTTGCAACGGGCGGTGTCGATGACGATGGCGCCTTTCATTTTTGCCATATCGTTTGTGTTAAAAAAATGTTACTTTTCGAAAAGTGCGGCAAAGGTAAGTAAATTTTCTGAATCAACAAAGTAAATGTCGCAAAAAACTCTTATTGATAAGCTATTCGTGAGCTTTATCTAAGCGATAGTGAGTTTTATCTAAGTTATTCGTGAACTTCTCCTAAGCTGATAGTCATTCCATCCAAGTCCCGATCATCCGAACTGGTGCCAACGAGAATCTCGTATTCACCTGGTTTCACACGCATGGTGTTGGTCTCGTCATCCCAGAACTCGAAGCTCTTGCGCTCTAACTGCAGCTTGGCGTTGACGGTCTGTCCGGCCTTCACGTCGACGCGCTTGAAGGCACGAAGCGACTTCAGCGGCCCATAGGGATCCTGAGGATTGTAGATATAGAGCTGCAGGGTCTCTGTGCCGTCGCGCTGACCCACGTTCTTGACAGGGACGTTGATGGTGAGCTCCGTATTCTGGTCAGAGCTCTCGACAATAGTGGGGTCGCCAGTCTCAAACTGCGTGTAGCTGAGGCCATAGCCGAAGGGGAACAGGGCATCGTCGAAGTAGCGGTAGGTGCGTCCCTTCATCGAGTAGTCCTCATAGTCGGGCAGCTGGCTGCTTGTCTTGTAGAACGTGACGGGCAGCTTGCCGCTGGGGTTGTAGTCGCCGAAGAGCACGTCGGCCACAGCCGTACCGCCCTCCTGGCCAGGATACCAGGCCTGCACAATGGCGTCGCAGGTCTCCGTCTCAGGCTGCAGGGCGATGCACGAGCCGGAGCAGTTGACGAAGATGATGGTCTTGCCGGCCTCTTTCAGCGCCTTGAGGAAGTTGCGCTGCACGGCAGGCAACTCGATATGCGTGCGGTCGCCTCCCTTGAAGCCGTCGATGTCGACGGGCATCTCCTCGCCTTCGAGGGCCGACGAGATACCTCCCACGAAGATGACCTTGTTGATGCCGTCCAGCTGGCTGATGATCTGCTGGTAGTCGATGGGATGCTCCTTGGCGATGTTGATCTTCAGGTTGGCGTTGTAGGTGTGGATATGCGAGAAACGCACCTCGATGTTGTAGCTCTTGCCGGCCTCTGCCTGGATGGCCACGCGGTTGGGTGTGGTGCGCCAGATGTGGTGGCTGAACTTCTGCTGGCCGTCGATGTAGAGCTCGAAGTGGCCGCAGCCATCGACGTTCACCACGTATTCGCCAGCCTCCTTCGGCGTGAAGACGGTCTCGTACTTAGCGGAGAAGTCTTCCAGCTGTACGCCAGGTGCGAAGTTGTGCATACCGAAGGTGGTGACAGCCAGCGGCTGAGTGTAATACTGCGTGGTGACGGGCTTGCCCTCCATGCGGCGGTTGTTCCAGAACGTGCCCTTCATGCCTTTCTTGCCCTCGAAGCTGCATTGCGAGGCCATCAGGCACTCAAACACCTTGTCGTAGGTGAGGTCGCAGCCGGCGTTGTAGTACAGCTTTTTCTGCTTGGCCTTGATGCCGTCGAGGATGGTGACAGTGTGGTTGGGTGTGCCGTTGTAGTTGCCCCACATCATCGGCTCGTTGTCGGCATTGGGACCGATGACGGCAATCTTCTCCTTGTTCTTCTGGAGAGGCAGGACATCGTTCTTGTTCTGCAAGAGCACAATCGTCTGACGGGCCATATCGAGGGCTATCTGGCGATGGGCCTTGGAATCCATTGCCGAGTAGGGAATCTTCGACCACTCCACAAGCGACGGGTCGTCCATCTCACCCAGGTCGAAGCGGCCTTCCAGCAGGCGGATGACGTGCTTGTCGACCTCAGCCTCCGTGATGAGTCCGCGTTTCACGGCCACGGGGATGCTGCGGTAGGCATAGCCGTAGCCGCACTCCACATCCGTGCCGGCGATGGCGGCCTTGGCCGAGGCGTGGGTGGCATCGCTGGAGGACTTGTGCGACTCGTAGAAGTCGCTGACGGCGCCACAGTCGCTCACCACCAGGTACTGGAAGCCCCACTCGTCGCGCAGGATGGTCTGCAGCAGGCGCTGTGAGCCGCAGCAGGGATCATCGTCGAGGCGCTGGTAGGCACACATCACCTCGCGTACCTTGCCTTCCTGCACACAGGCCTGGAAGGCTGGCATGTAGGTCTCCCACATATCACGGGGAGTGACGTAGGTGAGGTTGGCCGAGTGGCGCGTGTACTCAGGACCGCTGTGCACGGCGTAGTGCTTGGCGCAGGCCCATAGCTTGCGGTATTTCGCGTCCTCAGGGCCTTGCAGACCCTTCACCACCTGCACGCCCATCACCGAGGTGAGGTAGGGGTCTTCGCCGTAGGTCTCCTGACCGCGTCCCCAGCGGGGGTCACGGAAGATGTTCACGTTAGGCGTCCAGACGGAGAGGCTGTGGAACTTCTCGTCCTCGCCCGAGCCGCGCATCATGCGCTCGTTGTACTGGGCACGGAACTCGGTGCTGGCTGCGTCAAACACCTTGTACAGCAGGTCGGGGTTGAACGACGAGGCCATCGCTATCGGCTCAGGGAATACCGTCACGTTGCCCATGTTGGCAGCTCCGTGCAGGGCCTCGCTCCACCAGAAGAACTTCTTGATGCCGAGGCGGGGAATGGCCGGGCTCTCGTCGAGCATCAGCATGGCCTTCTCCTCGAGGGTGAGACGACTGCAGAGGTCCTGTGCGCGCTCTCTTGCGCTCAGTTCAGGATTCTGGTAGGGCAGACTCTGTGCGGCTGCAAACATGGTCAGGCCGCAAAATGCAAGGGTGGTAATGATTCTCATTAGTCTATTTTTTGGGGTTTGAAGTTCGGCTTAGTTTCGACATGCAAATGTACAAAAAATATTTTATATGCGAAAATATTTTCACCATTATTTGATGATAAAAATGTTATGAGCAGTCGCTTGTGCTTATGTCGCCACGATGCGCTACAGTGCTACAGTTGCTACAGTTCAAAAATTGGTATTCACAAGTCGAAAAATTATCTCTAAATTTATATTATAT
>JAGAAJ010000089.1 GCA_017615355.1 Prevotella sp. | reverse complement strand
GCGCTATGAAGATATTTACCGCTGCTCAGATTAAAGAATTAGACAAATATACCATCGAGCATGAGCCCGTTAAGTCCATTGACCTCATGGAACGTGCTGCCCGTGCCCTCACCTCAGCCATTACTTCCAGATGGAATTCCAACGTGCCCGTCGTGGTCTTTGCCGGCCCGGGAAACAACGGCGGCGATGCGCTGGCCGTAGCCCGAATGCTGACAGAGCGGGGCTTTCAGGTGCAGACCTTCCTGTTCAATATCAGCGGCAAGCTATCAGCCGATTGCGCTGAGAACAAACAACGTCTGATGACGAAGAAAGGCCGCCCGTTGCTGACCGAGGTGACACAGGAGTTCGACCCGCCGCAGTTGGAGAAAGGGATGCTCGTTGTTGACGGCCTCTTCGGCTCCGGCCTGAACAAGCCATTGGCCGGCGGCTTCGCATCGCTGGTGAAATACATCAATGCCGCGCCTGCACAGGTGGTAAGCATCGACGTGCCATCAGGCCTGATGACTGAGGATAATTCCTATAATGTACGCGCGAACATCATCAAGGCAGACGTGACCTTGACTCTACAGCACACCAAGCTCAGTTTCCTCTTTGCCGAGCATCAGCAGTACATTGGTCAGGTAGAAGTGCTTGATATCCAACTCAGCGAGGAAGGCATTGAGAAGATGGATTCGCAGTTCACATTCTTGGAGAAAGACGAGGTCTTGCCAATGCTGAAGCCGCGTGATGCCTTTGCCCACAAGGGCACGATGGGCCACGCCCTGCTGGTGGCCGGCAGCTACGGCATGGCAGGCGCCGCCATTCTGGCTGCCCGTGCCTGTATGCGCAGCGGTGCAGGCAAGATTACCGTACATACGCCGCGCCGCAATGTACCCATCCTACAAACCGCTGTGCCTGAGGCTGTACTGCATACCGACCACGAGGAAACCCTTTTCAGCGAAGCCGTTTCGACAGATGGCTTCCAAGCTGTAGCCGTCGGCCCGGGTATCGGCACTGCTGAGGCGACAGCCGTCGCAATGATTGCCCAGCTAAGACGGGCACAATGTCCCGCCGTTGCCGACGCTGATGCATTGAACATCCTTGCTGCCCGTCATGCCTGGCTGCAACAACTGCCCAAGGGTATCATCCTCACGCCGCATCCCAAGGAGCTAGAACGATTGGAAGGCCAATGCACCGACAGCTATGAACGGCTGACCAAGGCTCGTCAGCTGGCTGAGCGTCTGCAGGGCTACGTCATTCTGAAGGGACATCATACTGCCGTCTGTATGCCTGACGGTCACGTCGCCTTCAACACCACAGGCAATGCGGGTATGGCCACTGCCGGCAGTGGTGATGTGCTTACAGGTATTCTTCTCGGATTATTAGCCCGCGGCTATCGCCAACGCGAGGCCTGTCTGCTGGGCGTCTATCTGCATGGCTTGGCCGGTGACCTGGCCGCAGAGGAATTAGGCGAGGAAAGCCTGATGGCCAGCGATATCATTAACTATCTGCCCCAGGCTTTCCGCGCTCTCCACTAATTAGCAAGTATCTTTACGGTGTGTACGCTACCTTCGCTGTCGGTCACCTTCATCAGGTAGACCTCATGCGACTGTAGCGTGCTGACCTGCCGTCCGTCGAGGGTGAAAAACTCACGTTTCACAATGGTCATGTTATCCTCGCTCCACACGGGGTGGATGGCTGACTGTGCCTCGCCCGTAACAACCACGCCGAAACGCTGTGTATAGGTCATCTCGCCGTCGTTCACGGTGATGCCGTAGCTATGGATGAAAGGTGATGTGAAGCCTGAAGAGCTGACCGTCATGGTCGTTCCATTGAAATCGATGCTTACCCCGTTGTCGGTCTGCGTGTCACAGGTGAAAGTAGGCGTCACACTTTTGCCGTTTTGGCCAAAGAAACCTGCAAAGTGCTGCCTCAGGTCGATGGAGCTGCTATTTCCCGGCTTCAGTATGACGTAGGGATGGGCCACGAAGTCGAGGTAGTCCTCAAGCAGCGTCCAGCCGTCACCGTCGGGGTCATCGTTCTGGTTAGCTGCTGCGGGATTGCTGCCAATGATCTTCTCCCACCAGTCGGGCATACCGTCCTGATCGGTGTCCCAATCGGCGGAGCGTGTCTCCTCCGGCCACACCTCCCAGCCGCCGTTCTCCTGGTCGACGATGTCGGCCTCGTTGTCAATCTCGCCCTTGATGTTCGATTTCGAGCCTTTGTAGGTCCAGGTGCCATCGAGGGTTTCGCGGATGACACGCAGGTGCTGCTCATCGCGCATCGGCATGGTGGCGCCTGCGGTGGAGGTTACAATCTTCAGGGCATCCTTGGCAGAGTGAATCTCGGCGTAGGAGGGGAACAGCGGCTCGTTGACCAGATAGGGATAGCTGGTGGGGATATTGCCTGTGGCATTGTAGGTGTCACCCTTCTTGTCCTGCGTCAGCGTGTGGTTCTTGTTCTCGCGGATGTTGCCGCTGACGTATGCCTGATCCTTGCCTGCAGGATTGATGGCATCCTCGAAGTCCTGTGTGAAGAGAGTGGTGCGGCGTGTATCGGCACCCATCTTATAATAGTTGTTCACGAAGTTCACGGCGTGGCAGTTGCCGTCGGTGGTACGGTTGTGCCAGTTGTAGCACACGTTGTTGAAGAGGTCGAGCCCGCCGATGGGGATGTTCTGCGCATCCATGCCGCCGCCCATGCTCCAGTTGCGGCCTTCGCAGTTCAGCAAAAGGTTGTGATGCCATGAGCCTATCTGTCCGTCGATGGTGGCAGCATAGCCGTGGTTGGTACCGTTGGCATAATTCTTATGGCCTGTAATGCCGAGTGCCTCGAAGATGCCGCTATACTGGAAGGAGATGTTCTTTGCACCGCGTCCGCTAACGGTCTCGTCGGTGCCCCAGGCGGCTGTGCAATGGTCGATGATGGCGTGGTCGGCACCCGTCATGCCCAGCGCATTGCCGGTATTCTCGCCATAGATGCCGAGACCACGCTTGAAGCGCATGTGACGGCAAATGACGTCGGAGCCGATATTGATGTTCGATGCCTTGATACAGATGCCCTTGCCCGGTGCCGTCTGTCCGGCGATGTAGGCATTGGGCTTGGTGAATTGCGACTCAAAGTCGAGCTCGATGATGCCGCTGACATCGAAGACAATATATCTTGGCTCATTGATCTCAGTAAGGCCGTAGAGCAATGTGCCGGGCTCTTTCGTGCCGGCGAGGCTGGTGACGTGGTAGACAATGCCGTCGCGTCCTCCCTGTGCAAAGCGGCCGTAGCCCTCAGCGCCGGGGAAGGCCAGCTGGCGCGGACGGAACGACCACACCTGTCCTTTGTACACCTTGCCTGCAGCGTCGACCTCGTCCACGCGCCAGTAATAATAATGTGAGGAATGGAGACCCGTCACCTCATAGGATGTCTCGGTGCCCTCATAGGCATAGTTGGTCGAGGTGGCCACGTCGTCGGCATTGGTGCCGATAACGAGGCGATGCTTGACGGCAATTGTAGCCGGCGCCCATTGCAGGGTGTAGGTACCGTCATCGGCATCCAGATGGAAGTCGCGGTGATTGGGCAGCGGATCCATAGCGACCAATGGCGAGCGGTCTATCAGCAGGCCGTTTAGCATCATGTTCGTCGTCTGGTAGGTCTTGCCGCTCTCCACCTCAGTAGTGTAGGTGATGGTCACCGATTCGCCCTCTGCTACGCTGAACTCCACATAGGAATAGGGGGCGTCGGACATCTTCAGGTCGGCAGCATTGGCTTTCACGTTGGCAAATGTCACACCTCTTTGGACCTCCGTACCGTTGACGTCCACCTTGATGGTTGGCATCTCGCCGCTCTTCGGGTCTTTCCAGACATGGTAGGCGGCCACGCTGTGTTCGCCGGCCTCCAAGCCCTCAATGGTGACGGTGATACTGGTGGGTGTGTCGGTTAGTGTTGGCGTATTGCCATCACTTGTGGCAATGAAAGCCACCACGCCGTCGCCCATCAAGCGCAGGCCCGTCTGTCCGTTCTTTCCTGCCGTACAGGTATTCTTGTGCCATTGGGCACGCAGGGTGTTGGCTTTGCCTGCGGCGGCCACAGTCAGAGTGAGACCGTTGTCGAGTGTCTTCGACTCACTCTTCACTTGATTCACGGCCCAGCCAATGTAGTCGGGCTCGTTCACCTCCGCATCCTGACGGTTGGTCATGTTGAAGTCGATGTTCTGCGCCGTAGTACCTATCGTACAGCCCAGCAGCATCGTCATAACAAATAGCTTTTTCATCATTCAGATATGTTGTAGTAGTTCGTTTTCGCTGCAAAAATACGAAATAATCCTGAAACGCCATTGCACTAGGATAAAAAATGCAGTAATTAAAGCAGAAATAAAAGGTACTCTGCGATTTTTCGATTCAAATGTGACGGATAATCAGGAAAATGATGTATCTTTGCACCTATGAACAGACTACTGGCCCTATTATCAATCATGTGGATGGCGACCTTTGCCTCGGCCGCTGATATTGTCGTGGAACCTGGCGGCAACCTGCATGAGGCACTAAGGCAGGCCCGCGAATGGCGGCGCACTGGCGATCCTCGCTGCATTGGGGGTATCACCATCATTGTAAAGCCAGGCCGTTACTACATGAGCGAGCCGCTCTTCATCCGACCTGAAGACAGCGGTACGGCATCGTCGCCGCTTACCATACGGGGTGAGGAGGGCGCAGAAACCATCATCTGCGGTGACCAGCGACAGCAGCATACGCAGCTGTGGCCTCAAGAGGGAATGGAGCGGATCATCGGCTTCGATACTGAGAAACGAACTATCACCATCCCCACGCCGCCGAAGACCATTCTCTCACCTCACACCTCTCACCACTCACCTCTTGAAATGCTCATCCATCAGCGATGGGCCATCGCCATCTTGCGTGTAAAAGATACAGTTGCTCACGGCGATTCCACTGTCGTAACCTTCCATGAGCCTGAGAGCCGTCTGGAGTTCGAGCATCCTTGGCCACAACCCGTCATAGGCGGAGAGAAGGGCAACAGCAGCTTTCTGTTGCGTACTACCGAACAGCACGACGGCATCGAGCAGCTCCTTGTCATCGACGGGGCCAGCCATGTCTATATCAGAAACATTACCTTCGAACACACCAGCTGGAATCGTCCCCTGCATAAAGGCCACGTCACTTTGCAGGGTGGATTCCCGCTTGTCGATGCCTATAAGCTGAAGGAGCATGAAGGCTTGCCGTGGGACGAAGGACTGGAGAACCAGGCATGGATAGAGCGACCCGTGAGTGCCGTCAGCGTCAGCCATGCCAAGGAGGTAGAATTCTGCGACTGCACATTCCGCCAGTTGGGCAGTACCGCTCTCGACTTCATTGACGATACGGAAAACTGCACGGTTTGGAGCAGCACCTTCGAGGACATCGGCGGCACGGCCATCATGGCGGGCTCGTTTGCCGAGAGTCCGCGCGAGGTGCATCGTCCCTACCCCGACCTGGCGAAACGCTGTAAGGGTCTGCGCATCCATTACAATACCATCCGTCGCGTGGGACAGGAAGACTGGGGAGCCGTGGCCATCGGCTGCGGCTATGTTTCCAACACCGAAATCATGTATAACACCGTGACCGACTGTCCTTATAGCGGCATCTGTGTGGGATGGGGATGGACGCCGCATGACACAGGTATGGAGCAAAACACCATCCAAGGAAACAAAGTGTCGCGCTATGCCACCTGCCTCTACGATGCCGGCGGAATCTATACGCTGAGCAACCAGCCAGGCTCTGTCATACGCGACAACATCATCAGTCAGCCTTCTTCTGCACCTTACGCCACCAACGACCGGGCTTTCTGCATCTACCTCGATGCACGCACCGATGGCTATACCGTCTTCGGCAACAAAACGATTGACAGCGACACCTTGCCCAATGGCTTGATATCCATTTACGACAAAAGACTTCGCCTCATCCGTCGCGATGAGATAGGCGACAACCACCCTGGCCCCAACCTCACATTCTCACCACTCCCATAAGCCCTACTTATCCCATCACCCTATGAAAACCCTCGACTGGCTCATCCTCGGCGCCTATTTCGCCATCCTCATCGCCATCGGCCTATGGGCCAGCAGCAAGCGCAAGAAGAACAGCTCGCTGTTCCTGGCCGAGCGCTCCCTGCGCTGGCATCACATCGGCTTCTCGATGTGGGGCACCAATGTGGGACCGTCGATGCTGATAGCCTCGGCGAGTGCAGGCTTCACCACAGGTGTGGTCAGCGGCAACTTCGCGTGGTATGCCTTTGTGTTCATCGCCATGCTGGCCTTTGTCTTTGCACCGCGATATTTGGGTACGGGTGTGCAGACGCTGCCCGAGTTCATGGGCCTACGCTTCGGACAAAGCACGCGTAACATCCTGGCGTGGTACACCATCGTCACCATCGTCATCTCATGGCTGGCGCTGACACTCTTCGCCGGCGGCATCCTCATCCGTCAGGTCTTTGACATTCCGATGTGGGCGTCGGCTGCCGTGCTGCTCGTCATCAGCGCCTTCTTCACCATGCTGGGCGGACTGAAGGCAGTAGCCTACACCAACGTCTATCAGATGGTGCTGCTCATCGTCGTCTCTGCCGTGCTGACCATCGTGGGCCTCGACCGCGTAGGCGGCATAGGCGGATTGGTGGACAAGGTGCCTGCCGACTACTGGGTGATGTTCCGTCCGAACAGCGATGCCGACTTCCCGTGGCTGCCCATCATCCTGGGCTATCCTGTGATGGGCGTGTGGTTCTGGTGCACCGATCAGAGCATGGTGCAGCCCGTTCTGGCGGCACGCAACCTGAAGGAAGGACAGCTGGGCACGAACCTCACAGGCTGGCTGAAGATTCTCGACGTCTTCCTCTACATTATGCCGGGCATCATCTGCTACGCCCTGTTCCACGACACGCTGAGCAATCCTGACGAAGCCTATCTGACGATGGTCGAAAACCTCTTCCCCGTGGGCATGGTGGGATTGGTCTTCGCCGTCCTGACCGCCTGCCTGGTGTCGACCATCGGTTCGGCATTAAATGCGCTGAGCACCGTCTTTACCATCGACATCTATGTGAAACGTTTCCGTCCCGACGCACCCCAACAGCATATCAACTATGTGGGACGTATCGTCACCGTGTGTGGTGCCCTCCTCGCCATCATGCTCACCGTAGCCATCGACAGCATTAAGGGGCTCAACCTCTTCAACGTTTTCCAAAGTGTCTTAGGCTTCATCGCACCGCCAATGGCCGCCGTCTTCCTCTTGGGTGTCTTCTGGAAACGTACCACGACACGTGCCGCCAACCTGGCACTCACCGCAGGCACCGCTTTCTGCCTCATCGTGGGCGTGCTCTACCTCTGGCCTCCCTCGTGGCTGCACATCGAGTGGCCACATTTTATGATGCTGTCGTTCCTGCTTTTCGTCGTCCTGGCGCTGATGATGGCCCTAGTGTCATTGACCGATAAGACAAAGCCCGCAACCGGCATCGTTATCACCAAGGAGCGAACACCCCTCTCGCCGCTTGTCATCACCCTATGGCTTTCCCTCGCCGCCGTGATGATCGGGCTCTATGTGTTCTTCAATTAGAGAACATTGCGAAAAAAGGGCATCTGGTTAATAGGTTTCCCCCAACCTTACTAATGCATTAATGGCTACTGTGTCGCCTTGATCGGCTGCCATTCTGTACCACTTGGCGGCTTCGTTGCGATCTAATAGCACACTGTCACCTCCGTTTTCGTATAAAAATCCCAGACGAAATTGACTATATAGGTCACCTTGCTCGGCTGCCGATTTCAACCACTTCACGCCTTCAGTTACGTTTTGAGGGATTTCATCGAAACCAACAAGTAGCAAGTTGCCTAAAATCGCTTGTGAATTAACAAATCCTAGTTCAGATGCTTTCCTATACCATTTGGCAGCCTCTGAATTGTTCTGTGGTACACCTTCGCCATAATAATAAAGATACCCCAGCATTTCCCATGCATCCGGATTGTTATTGTTTGCAGCTTTTATTGCCCATTTTGCTGCCTCATGACGATCAACAGCAACATCCCACCCGCCGTAATAGTATAAATGGGCAAGTTGGAGTTGAGATTCAGCATCACCGGACTCCGCCTCTACGCGAAACTGCTGTATTGCAGCCTTGAATAATTGCTTGGCATAAATAGTGTCTCTTACTGTGCCATCGCCCGCTGCATAGCGAAGTGCCAGGTTTATTTGGGCACGAGGTTCGCCTTGGTCTGCACTTTTCTGAAACCATCTTACAGCCTCTTCTTTATTTTCAGTGACACCATTGCCAAATATATACATGACACCTAAGTCGTTTTGTGCACTTGCGAGGCCTGCTTCTGCAGCCTTTCGATACCATTCTAATGCCTTGTCATAGTCTTTCTCCGTCCCCCAACCTCGATTGTAAAGGTAACCCACTTCATACTGGGCACTATCGCAGCCCGCCTCGGCAGCTTCGAGCATGAGGGGGAAGGCTTTGTCGTATTCGTTCTGGTCGAAATAGACCATGGCCTGCTTATAGAGCAGATAAGGATCCTGGCCGGGGTCGGTCTTCTTCGAAAAGATAATAAATAGTAGGGCTGCGACGGCTGCCGCTGCTGCAATGCCTATCGCCCATTTCCACCATTGGCTGCGGGGACGGGGCTCTTCTTCATCGTCGGGAGTGCTCAGGACGGTTGGTGCTGATTCCTCAACATTGTAATCGGTGGCACGGTTCTCTGTCGGGCTGACTGAAGGATTCGTCTCATTTTCATCTTCGTAGCGAAGCTTTTCGTCTTCGTTCTCCGTTTCGTAGCGAAGCTCTTGAAGTGCCTGCTCCATCTCTTGTGCCGACTGATAGCGGGCTTTACGGCCCGACTTCATGGCACGGCTGATGACCTGCCACAGGCCGTCGCTGATGCCTGTAGGACACGGCAGCGGATCATCGATGAGCGTTGTGGCCTCGGGCGGCGTCTTGCCGGAGAGGAGGTAGTAGAGGGTGGCTCCAAGGCTGTAGACGTCGGTGGCTGGCGAGAAACAGTCCACACCCCCTTCGTTGTATTGCTCCACGGGTGCGAAGCCTTTGCTGTAGCCCACGGGCGTGGTGGTGGTTTGCTGTCCCTTCTGGTTGTAATGCTTGGAGATGCCGAAGTCTATCAACACTATGTCGTCGCGGCCCTGGTCGTCTTTTCGCAGCAGGATGTTGGCAGGCTTCACGTCGAGGTGCATGGTCTGACGCTGGTGCAGGCTGCTGAGGGCCTGTGCCGTCTGTATGGTCAGCTCAAGGGCTCTGGCCTCAGGCAGGGGTCCGCCTGTCTTCACCAGCGCGTCGAGTGAACCGCCCTCGACGAACTCCATCACATAGTAGGCCGTCTCGTTCTCTTCGAAAATGTCGTGTATGCGGACGATGTGGGGTGCACGGTCGAGGGCAGCTATCATGCGGGCCTCCTTGATGAATTTCTCACGATAGCGGCTCACGGTCTCGCGCAGGCCCTCGGTACCCACGGTCACGTGATTGGTACTGCCGTCACGATCGCAGTAGTCCTTCATAAAGAACTCCTTAATGGCTACACGGCGCTCCAGGCCTTCCTGTATTCCCTCGTAGGTGATGCCGAATCCGCCTTGTCCCAGCGTGCGCTTCACTCTGTATTTGCCGCCTTGAAGCAGGCTGCCTTCTTGTAATGTCTGCATAGTTTTTTTATTGTTTGCTGCAAAAGTCAAATACCAATCACCGTCTCCGTTCCTCAGTTTTTATTGAATAATGACCTTGCGATTGTTTATGATATAAATACCTTTTGATAGACCATTAGTGGAGGTAACGCCTGAACGAATCATGTGTCCTCGCAAATCATATATGTCATAGGAATCCGCTGGAAGGATAGTCTCTTGTACTGCCGAATATGAGGCATCCACATTGACGATGCAAGATGCTTCAACGCCTTTATCGGTCGTCAGCTTTATGGTTGCTGTACCATTGCCAACACCAGTGATAACACCCCTTTCATTGACGGTGGCTATGGTTTCATCGCTAGAATTCCATTGCCACTTATTCATCAATGCTGAATAGGGACTTGGTATGGCGCAAGCTACAGCCTGCTCATTTGGAGCAACCTTGATATCTGCATTTATAATTGTCAGTTGCTTAATGTCATCAAATTTCCGCCCTTTGATAATCTCTTTTGGAGTGTAGATATACTGCTGGTCTGTATCACTGGTTCGCTTCAACCCCCATTGCCAGACACCTCCCCCCTCATCAAGGGCCATCGCAAAGCGGTCGCCTAACGAAACGCCGACAACTCCGTCCTTCACCTTTGTGGGAAGAAGGCTCGTCCCAGTGTTGGAAATGCCAAGCTGACCACAGCTGTTGCTTCCCCACATCCATAGTTCATGGTCTTTAGTGACTGCTGCCATAAAGCCATTGCCGACTGCTACAGAAAGGACGTTTTCCATCATCTGTATAGGATGTGAATAATAGCTCTTCTGGCCTATTCCAAGCTGTCCCTGCTGGTTGTCTCCCCATGTCCATAGACTACCGTCTTTTTTGATGGCTGCAATATTGCCAAAAGAATTCTTTGACACGGCAAAGGTATCAACATCATGCATAAGTGCAACAGGTTCGTTTAAGATGGGATGAGTGTAGTTGAGCAGTTGTGCATAGCGATTATCGCCCCATCCATAGAGAGTGCCGTTAGCTGTTAGGAAATAGGTGTTGCCATTTCCGCTAGCTATCTGCTTGATGGCTGTGGCTGGCAGAGGTAAAACGGAAGGATATAAACACACCGTCTTATTGTCAGTGGATAGTTGGTGACAAATGTTATTGCCCAATCCTTTGGTTTGGCCACCTGATGTCCATACCGATGCCTGTCCGCCAGCAGAGAACAAGCTCACATGCTCGTCGAGAAGTACTGGCGTTTCTGAAAAAATACTTTGCCAACCATATTCATGGCATAGCTGTTTACCCCATCCATATAGTTTTCCTTCTCCGTTAACGAACATACCATGAGTGGCTCCACAATCGATGTCTTGCACATCCTCTGCGATGGTAATGGGAGTGTCATAATAGTTGGAAATAAAGTCCATCAGACCACGATAACCACGAGGCATAGCACCCCAGAAAAGAAGGACATCATCGGAACGCAAAGCGATAGAAAAATCGCTGGATGCTGCGATGTTACGTACATACAAGCCTGATTCAAACGTCCAGCTGATAGCCTTGTTGACGTCACCATTCTTCATGACCACAGCACCATCGGGAATAGTAATAGTGTAATGATGTCCGGGAATCAGCGGCTTGTCTGGTACAAATACGAGGAACTTGCCGTTTGCTATAAAGGTGCCTTTTACGGGCAGGTTCTTATCCGTTGTAACCTTCAGTTTGTTAAAGGATATACCAGGCCTCATCTCCTTCGAATATTCTACATAGGGATTGACCTTATCATACTGGTAAATATTTTCTGCCATCGGATATTTTCGCACCATGCACAACTCAGTAACATGATATGACTCGTTGATTTGTGGTTTGGCATATCCATTCTTGTAGGCTAAAGCGCGTAGAGTTAAATCCTGATTGATAGTGATGGGCTCTTTATAAATAGAAGAATGTTCTGTGGGTTCCGAACCGTCTAAGGTATAATAGATGACAGCATCGGGTTCGCTTGCGGTCAGTTCCACTTTGTCGCCTGGCTCAACTGAGCCCGACGTCATCGACACCTGCAGTTCCAAAGGCGAAAGTCCTCCTGTTGTAAAGGGAATGTTTATTGTTTGGAAATAGCTGGTGTTCCACTGATTGATGATAGAGCCTTTAGGAAGTGTCCATGTATATAATGTGTATGGGTCTAAAGCTTTGAATGGTTTGAAACTGAACGTTTTTCCTTCAAAGGCCCAACTGCCTTCAACGTCTTTTCCACCGCCTGTCAGCTTGATCTCGTCACTATTACTTCCAGAATAGATAGGAAGTGAGAAATCCAACCGTAGTGTAGACAAAACGGGTACATCTGTCGCATTATTAGCAGGATACTGCCCTGTAAGTGTAAAAGGTGGTTCTATTACCGTAACATTAGTTGTGGCCTTCAGTCCATTGGCACTTGTGGCAGTAATCGTAGCCGTTCCTGGGGCTATAGCTGACACATAGGCGTCACTTGTTCCTCTGCCAGATACTGATACTACATTCGTGTTGTTGGATGACCAAGTCACCGATGAACGTGAGTATTGAGGGGAAAAAGAAGCATGGATTTCTTTACCATCACCAACTGTCATTGTCCCCATGTATGAGATATCCATTCGCTGGGGATTTGGGTCGTAAACGGTCACAGAACAACTTGCTGACTTGTTATTGTCTGTCGTTACCTTAATAGACGTCTTTCCTGCGCCCACACCTTTGACGACCCCGTTGTTGACAGTTGCCACACCTTCGTTTCCAGAACTCCATGAGAGGGAATAGTCGACATAATGGGGATACACAGAGGCCTCCAGCGTCTTGCTTTCACCAATGTCCATCGCTATCGACGAATAATTGAGTGACACTTCCCGAGGCTCATTAGGTAACACTTCAACATATTCATAATGAATGTCTGTGTACTGCCCATTAGTAAATTTCAACATGACCGTCTCATAATGGTCGTTAGAGTCAGCAACTCCCTTGACGGTACAATGCCAGCCCGACTGACTGACAATTTGCACGCTATTACCAAAAACCTGCCATCCTAGAGGTGACCAACCCGAAAGGCCGACAGAATAATACAATGTCAAGGTTTGTCCCACCCTTATCGAATGTAGGGAATATGCTGACAGGCTTATCAGAATAAGACACAGTATACTTGCTAATCGTTTCATATCGCCTTTAGTTTTTAATTGTCAATTTTAATATATTCAGACCAATGCTCATCCATGCTGGAAAGGTTTCCGCTGTCATCTTTCATCACCACAAGGAACCGATATTCACCCTTTGACAGATAAACAATCTCATACGTTCCATAATAGAGGTCCGACCGCCACAAAACAAACGGGCCGCCATTCTTTGAATAATACAGAAATGTTCCCAAGGAAGGGTCGAAACCCTTATAGTCCCATTGTAGGGCGACTTCATGATTGCTTTTCTTGGTGAGTTGCAAAGCAACGCCTTTGCTGAATGTGATATTCTGAGTTCGCGGGGGACTGATCAGGCCTGTTGGCCCAACAAGAATCACATTGAGCTTGGCAACACCCCTTGCCATATTTCTTGTCCATTTGGCTTCGTCTGGAACCAACAAATCCTGAGTGATGATTCCAGACTCGTCTACAGGAAATTCCATCATACTTGCTTCATCGTCATTCCACCAGAAACGCATACTCGATGCATTGGTATGGATTTTCATGTGTACATCGCCTAAAAACGTTGTGACAGGGGAAACATAATACGAGCTGGTGATAGGAACGGGCGAGTCTGCCTGAAATCCCTCTCCTCCATAGATGCCCACAGGTTTGCCGTCGTTGCCGTTAGGAACATTTTCGGGGGTTGCAGGATAGTTTTCTTTTCCTCCAAACACTTCCTGGAAGGTGGAGAACATGTCACCGGTATGGGTGCAGCCAGCAAAGTTCAAAGTAGGCGTCGTTTCTGCATAAAACAAATTACTCGTAAAAACGCTGGGCGCCCTGAATACTGTACTGGCGTCAGCGCGGATAATGTTATTGGTATAGTGGGCAGCAGGCAAAAATTCAGAAGAAGAATAAATCACGCAATTTGTTATATTGACACTATTGGCATTATTGTTTGTCGAAAAACCATAAAACTTCTTGATAGTACAATTATTCATTGTCATATCTTTGATACTGTAACTCGCTATTCCATACATGGTTTCTATGACACACTGGCTAACAATATTGTCAGAGGGTATGGCCCCACCATTATACAAAATGTCATTTGTATAATTTAGCGAACTGCAATAGCACCCTTTCAAGCGACTATGACTGCCGATCACGGTAATTCCAGCTACAACATTTTCAATCGTAACACCTTCAGCCTTTATATATAGGGTAACAAGGTTTGTACATTGGGAAGGATCGAAAGCACCAGAACCAATCAGGTGGAGGTTGTTCTTCTTTATTTCTGGTAAGGCATAACTTGGTCCGCGAGAAAACAAACCTGGTGAGAAAATGATGGTATCCCCCTCTACGGCTGCATCATAGGCTAACCTAAAAGATTCTGAACCTATGAATTGCGTATATTTGCCGCCATGAAGCAGCATAGTGGATAGCTCTTCAGCTCCTGCGTATAAAGAAAAGAGGCATAGCAACAAGAAAAAAGACGTTTTTCTCATAAATTGTAAGTTTTAGGGTTCATGTGGCAAATATACACATTTTTTCTTGTCCTACCAAATAAATGGTAATCTTTTTTAAAAACACAATTCTATTTTGCACAAAACCATGTATGTGTGCATAAAAGAGTGACCATCAACCGCGCCATCTCTTATCACGAATGAAGAAAAAGAATCGTCTTTTCTGAAAAATATACCTGAATTGCTTTGCGGTTCAGGTTTTTTTTGTATCTTTGCAACATGAACATGTGTTTTTGAACGAATAACTAACTAAAAATAAGAACCAGAGAGAAAACAGAAAAGTACATTGGGGTGTGGTCGTACTAGGTGCCGCCTGCCCACAGGAATTTTAATTAAAACAATTTTATTAACTTACAGGTTAGCGTTCCTGTTCGTACTTATTGAAATATGGATTTGAGCTTTTGCTCTTGTTCTTGGAAGTTGAATACCGCTTGTTTTTGTAATAGGTCACATGGCGGTAACGGAGCTTCAGATAAGCATCGAACGGTTCCGCCTTTTTTAAATTCTATCGATATGAAGATATTCGTTTACATGGCACTCTTTGCTCTATCTGTATGTGGTTGCGGTGGTGGCGACGATGAACCAGGAGGGAATGGTGGAGAAAACAATGGTAATGGCAGTAACGGCAATGAACAAGTCTTTACTGGGATGGCAACTAATGTTACAGCGACTGCTGCAACGATTACGTGCAATTTTGCGTCTAATTCTAATGCGAGTTCTCTTCAACTTGGAGTGTTGTACTCTACAGAAAGGAGTGTTATAGACAACAAGCAGGGTGTATTAATTCTGTCTAGCAATGTCTCAGGGAATACTTATACATTAGAACTTAGTAGTCTGACTCCGAATATCATCTACTACTATCGTGCATTCATGATAAGTGGTGGAACGACCTATTATGGAAGTGTAAACAGTTTTACAACTTCACAGGAGGAAAAGGTTAGTACAGGTGAGGTAACCGACATGACTTACAAGTCGGCTACTATCTCAAGCAGTTTTTTGAATAAATACATCTCAAGCTATGATGCGCTTGGCGTACAATATTCGGACAACAAAGAAATAGTTGAAAGTGGCAAGGGTAGTGCGGTTACAACCTCTATCGTTACAAGTGGTAATGTCTTCACAATTACGCTTACCAACCTTACTGAGCAAACCACTTATTATTATCGAGCCTTCGTCAAAGATTATAAGACAACCTACCTCGGAGAAACCAAGAGTTTCACTACTCCAAAGAACCCGGTGGACTATAACGGTCATGCATGGGTAGACCTCGGATTGCCAAGTGGCACCAAGTGGGCAACGATGAATGTCGGAGCGTCAAAGCCAGAGGAGTATGGAGACTATTATGCATGGGGCGAGACAACGACGAAGACAAGCTATACCCTAGACAACTATTATTGGAAAGGGCTTACAAAGGAAGACTTGGTGGCGCGTGGCGTAGTCAACAAAAATTCTGGTAACGACTACATCTTAACGGCATCCTATGATGTGGCAACTGTGAAATGGGGAAGTACATGGCGCATGCCTACTGGTTCGGAAATCTCTGAGTTGGAGAAAAATGTCGACGTCACTTCGTCAAAGCAAAACGGTGTGAATGGATTCCTCCTGACCAGCAGAATTAATGGGAAGAGCATCTTCCTTCCTGCATCAGGATCTTGGGATGAAAATGGATTTAAAAATAATTATACATATAGAGGGCAAACCATTTACATATTATATAACTGGGGAGCGGAACTAAACCAGTACTATGAAGAAAGAGGTATGTCGATAAATATTAGTGATGATGACTTAAAATACATTTATTATCCTCATGTAGATCGATATAAAGGCTTAGCAGTCCGTCCTGTCACCAGCTATTAGCATTGGCAAATAGCATCTTCGTAATTAATCATAACTATCGCGGCAAGCCAATCATTTGGGGGCTTGCCGCGATAGCTTATATGTACCTCTTTATCTCCGCATCAACCACAAAGATGTCACCATCATCACCCAGCAAACGAAAAAATCCCTGTGTGTGCAGTATAGATTTTTCGCGTTTTATGGTGCACGGGTGTCACAATGCCGATAAACACAGGCGGTTCACCCTGTTTTTGAGGGTGTAACGGGTGTAACAAGGGTGTAACATTTGATGGTGAATTTCAAGCGGCTGCAAAAAGTCATAAGGAGCCTCCTGACGATTCTAAAGCATTGACTTAGCGTTGAATTCTCGAGAGAATTTGAAGCTGAGGAGGCTCCTCAGCAGAATAAACAGCCTCCTCAGCAGAATAAACAGCCTCCTCAGCAGAACGAAGACTCTCACCACTTACCTCTCACCTCTTCAATTGAAGCAAGCAAGCTTGCGAAAATTGAGCAATTTACTTTAACGTGAGTTCGATGAAAACATTTAAAAATAATCATCTGATTATTAGGTAATTAGCGATATTTTTAGTAACTTTGTAGTACCACCCATAAAGTTGAACTAAAGAATATCGCTAATGT
>JAGAAJ010000088.1 GCA_017615355.1 Prevotella sp. | reverse complement strand
GCACGAAGTCGTCGCTCACGTTGAAGCTGAACCGTGGGCCCAGTTTGAAGAAGATGCCGAGCAGCTCGCCAAGACCGACGCCGAAACGGGCATCGCCCTGCACGACGACACTCTTCTGCTTGAACACGGTGTCGTCGACCTTCAGGTCGCGCTGGTCGTAGAGGGCTGCCACGTCGATGCCCAGGCCCACGATGGGCAGGGTGAACTTCACCGTGGGACCGGCAAACCAGCCCATGCGGTTGTTCTTGTCGAGGTCGTCGTGGCTGAACGTCATGTCGGTGAGCTGGAAGCCGCCGGTGACGCCGAAGCGCACCTTCGCCCCGGATGTGATGGGGAAGGCGTGAAGGGTGAGGAGTATCAGCAGGGCCTTCACCGCTATGCTGCGAATGGTCTGGTTTCTCATCTTTCTTTCTCCTTTCAGAATTTGTTTCTGCTGCAAAGTTAGAAAAAAAACGATATGAATTGTGTTTTTCTTAACTATTTTTCGTAATTTTGCGCTCAGCAAGTGCGAATTTTGCCGACGAGTTATGGAAAATAGTTATGTAAAGCAGTTCCCCAATCTGCTGAAGGGGAAGAAACTGATGTATGTGCACGGTTTTGGCAGCAGCGGACAGTCGGGCACGGTGCGCCGTCTGCGCACGGTATTCCCCAATGCCACGATTATCGCTCCCGACCTGCCCCTGCATCCTGAGGAGGCCATCGCCCTGCTGCACCAGCTGTGCAGGGACGAGCAGCCCGACATCATCCTCGGCACGTCGATGGGCGGCATGTACACGGAGCAGCTGCGTGGCTTCGACCGCATCTGCACCAATCCCGCGCTGTGCATCGCCGACACGATGCATGAGCATGGCATGACGGGCACGCAGGAGTATCAGAATCCGCGACTGGACGGTGTGCAGACGTTTTATGTGGACAAGGCGCTGGTGAAGGAATACCGCACGGTGTCGGAGCGGCGCTTCGAGGGGCTCGACGATGAGGACAGGCGGCGTGTGTTCGGCCTCTTCGGCGACGAGGACACGGTGGTGGATACCTTCGACCTCTTCCACGAGCACTATCCGCAGACCATCCATTTCCACGGCGAGCACCGCATGGACGACAGCTCCTTCATGCACAGCGTGCTGCCCGTGATACGCTGGATTGACGACAGGCAGGAAAAACGCGAGCGCCCCGTCGTGTATATTGGAACGGAGACGCTCGTCGATGCTCGTCAGCAGCCCACGGCCTCCTCTCAGAAGGCGGTGCGCCAGCTCATAGAAAATTATCAGGTCTTTTTCGTAGCCCCTGCCAATAGCACCGATGTGTCGGACTATGCTGGCATTTCAGCGTGGCTTGCGCAGTATATCAATGTGCCGGCCTGGGGACACACCGTGTTCACCAACCAGCGGCGACTGCTCTACGGCGACTATCTCATCGAGGGTGCCGAGACGGGCGACACGATGGCCACCAGCATCGTCTTCGGCAGCGATACCTTCAAGACTTGGGACGACATCATCGAATATTTCGACCGACTGGGCGGGCAGTAGCCTTAGGCTTGCTGTTTGCTGGGAAAGCCTCAGAAAGCTGAGGCCTTCAGCCCGTGATTAGAAGGCGGAGGCTTTCAGCCGCAGACCGGTCGTCTCGTCGAGGCCAAACATCAGGTTCATGTTCTGCACGGCCTGGCCGACGGCACCTTTCAGCAGGTTGTCGATGGCGGAGGTGATGAGCAGCTTGTTGCCGTACTTCTCGCAATGCACCAGCGCCCTGTTCGTGTTCACCACCTGCTTCAGGTCGATGGCCTTGTCGCTGTAGTGGGTGAAGGCGGCATCGGCGTAGAATTCCTTGTAGGCCTCCACGATGTCCTCGATGGGTGCTGGCGTCTTCACCACCGCCGTGCAGAAGATGCCACGGGCGAAGTTGCCGCGATAGGGGATGAAGTCGATGTCGGCATCCAAGTAACCCTGCACCTGCTTCAGCGACTGCCGTATCTCGGCGATATGCTGGTGCTGGAACGGCTTGTAGATGCTCAGGTTGTCGGTGCGCCAGGAGAAATGCGTGGTGGCTCCCGGTTTCTGGCCGGCACCCGTAGAGCCCGTGATGGCGTTGACGCTGACATCGTCCTTCAGCAGGTTCAGATGGGCGGCAGGCAGCAGGGCCAGCTGGATGGCGGTGGCGAAGCAGCCCGGGTTGGCCACATGCTGTGCCTGCATGATGTCGGCCTTGTTGATCTCCGGCAAGCCGTAGACATAGTCGTGGTCGCCCTTGATGCGGAAGTCCTGTGCCAGGTCGATGATCTTCACATGCTCAGGGATGGCGTGCTCCTTGAGGAAGGCCTCGCTCTTGCCGTGGCCGAAGCAGAAGAACACGACGTCGACCTGGTCGAAGTCATAGTTGCGGGTGAACCGCAACTCACACTCGCCGATGAGGCCCTCATGTACATCGCTCACAGGATTGCCTGCGTTGCTCTCTGAGTTGGCAAAGACGATCTCTGCCTCGGGATGATTCAGCAGTACGCGGATGAGTTCGCCGCCCGTATAGCCTGCAGCGCCAAGGATACCAACTTTTATCATCTCTGTTCGTCTTTGTGGATGCCGTAGTAGACGCGGAGTGGGGTAGAGCTGACCTTGATGAAGCCCTTGGCCTCGTCGGCCGTCCAGCCGGTCTGCGTCTCGCCGTATTCACCCAGCTTAGAGCGGGTGAGGTCGTTGGGACTGTCGATGCCGACGGTCTCGAAACCGAAGGGGCGCAGCTTCAGAATGGCGGTGCCGGTGACGTTGCGCTGGCTCGACAGGAGCATGGCCTCGATGTCGGGCATGACGGGCTCCAGATACTGGCTCTCATGCAGGAACATGCCGTACCAGTTGGCCACTTGGTCCTTCCAATACTGCTGCCACTTGGAGAGTGTCGACTTCTCCAGCAGGCGGTGTGCCTCGATGATAAGCTTGGGCGCAGCGGCCTCGAAGCCTACACGGCCCTTGATGCCGATGATGGTGTCGCCCACGTTGGCATCGCGGCCGATGGCATAGCTGGCACCAATCTCCTCAATCTTCTGGATGGCCTTCACCTTGTCGTCGAAGTGCTCGCCGTTGACGCCGACAATCTCGCCCTTCTCGAACTGAATCTTCAGCAGGGCCTCGGGCTCCTTGGCGGTGACATGCTTCAGGTAGGCATCCTCAGGCAGACCCTGCGTGGGGTCGAGCAGCTCGCCGCCACAGATAGATGTGCCCCAGATACCCACGTTGTATGAATACTTCAGCTTGGCGAAGTCTGCCGTGAAGCCGTGCTCGTTGAGGAAATCCACCTCCTCCTTGCGTGTCAGTTTCTTGTCGCGTGTCAGGGTGATGATCTCCACACCGGGAGCCATCACGAGGAACGTCATGTCGAAACGTATCTGGTCGTTGCCGGCACCTGTTGAGCCGTGGGCAATGGCATCGGCACCAATCTCCTTGGCATAGCGAGCGATGGCGATGGCCTGGAAGATACGCTCTGAGGAGACGCTGATGGGGTAGCAGTTATTGCGCAGCACATTGCCGAAAATCATGTATTTCAGCGACTTGGCATAGTATTCCTGCGTCACGTCGAGCGTCACGTATTCCTTGGCGCCCAGCTTGAAGGCATTCTCCTCGTTCTTCTTCAGTTGTTCCTCGCTGAAGCCGCCGGTATTTGCGCATGCGGCATATACTTCCCAGCCGTCCTGGGCCAGTTTCATCACGGTGTAGCTGGTGTCAAGACCACCTGAGTAAGCTACAACTACTTTCTTCTTGTTGTTCATGGGTTATAATTGTTTTTCTTAAAGTCTATTCTTCTATTTCCTCCAAATGTCTGATCCTCGCCAGCACCTCGTCGGGAATCCTGCAGGGCAGATGCTCCGTTGGATCATAGAGCATGGCGGTGCAGATGCAGTATTTGCGGTCGGTGCGATGCAGCACGTCGACATTGACGCAGCCCTCACAGCCTTTCCAGAATGCTTCGTCGTCGGTGAGGTCGGCGAAGGTGACGGGCTGATAGCCCAGCTCGGTATTCATTTTCATCACAGCAGCGCCGCTGGTCAGCGAAAAGATCTTAGCGTGAGGCCAGCGGGTGCGGGCTAATGAAAAAGTCATGTCTTTGATGCGCTTGGCCACGTGGTGGCCGCGGAAGTCGGGATGCACGATGAGGCCGCTGGTGGTGACATATTGCTGCTGCTCCCACGTCTCGATATAGCTGAAGCCGGCAAAGCGTCCGTCGCTTTTCTGCAGGGCGATGACAGCCTTTGCCTCCATCATTTTCTTTGCCAGATACTCATGTGTACGCTTGGCAATGCCGGTGCCTCGCACCTTCGCAGCCTCGGCAATGGTGTCGAGGATGGTGTCGACGTAGACCTCATGCTCGGGGCCTGCCACCAGCACCTCTATCTCATCCTGGCTGCCCTTTACGGGCAAAACCTCCTCTTCTTTATTCTTCTCCATTATAAATATGTGTGTCCTTTTATCAAATATGTCTTTTTGTTCTTATGTCAGAATCAATATGTCCTTCTGTCCATATGTCGAAAAAACGTGTCCTTATGTCAAGGGAGGACCGATGGCCTCAGTCAGTGCCGTGGTCACCTCCTGCGGGCTGCATCCCTCGCGGATGACGATGAAGATGGTGTCGTCGCCGGCTATCGTGCCGAGTACCTGCGGAATGTCGCTGCGGTCGATGTTCCATGCCAAAGCGCTGGCATAGCCCGGACGGGTCTTGATGACGCCCATGTTGCCTGAGAAGTGGATGCTCAGGAAACCGGGCATCTGCATCATCTCACGCACCGACGACGCCGTGCTCACACGCTTGTACATCGTCTCGTTGGGCAATACGTAGATATAGCTGCCGCCCAGCGTCGAGGCTTTCGCCACCTTCAGCTGCTTCAGGTCGCGGCTCAGCGTGGCCTGTGTCACACGGAAACCCTCGCGCTGCAAAGCACTCATCACTTCCTCCTGGCTGCCCAGCTGTTGGCTCGAGATAATCAGGCGCAAAGCCTCAAGGCGATTGTTCTTTGTTTTCATGTTTTGTATATTTATGCAAGTTTGGGCTGCAAAAGTAGACATTTTTCTGCATACAGCCAAATATTTTTGCATAAATTTTCATTTTGTCGCAAAAAAAGAGATATAGAAAAAGAGAGCGGCGCTTCCCGCGATAGGAAACGCCGCCCACATGTTTTTCATATTAGATTTAAGGAGTGATTATTTGAGGAGTATTTTATTCTCACTTAATCACGACCTTTTTGCCGTTGATGATGTACAGGCCCTTTGTGGGCTGCATCACCTGCTGGCCCTGCAGGTTGTAGACAACACCCTGCTCGCTGGTTGTCTTCACGGTGTTGATAGCGGTAGCGTTGCTAATTTCGAAGTCAGATACATCCTTCACACCATTGGTGCTGAAGTAGGTGGTGATGGTGCCATATACCTTGACAGCCTTACCGATGTTGCCTGGGTTATCTACTACGTTCAGCTGGGTGCGTGGTTCAGTATTATTGACCAACTGTACAGGGACAACACTTTCCCATTCGGTAATGCCAGCTTCAGCAGCAATTGCGATGTTGGAGTATTGTGTCGGTGTTTCCTCGATGGCGTTACTCTTGATGGATCCAACGATGAATCCCTTCACCCATGCCTTTTCCTCAGGGAACTGGGTCATCTTTTTCACGTCGGCAACAGTGTAGGGTTTTTCCTTTGTACCATCGCCTTCCAGTTCAATTGGATCAACGGGGCCAACGCCGCTGTTATCGACACTCACAAAGTAGGCATTCACGACCTCAATCTTGTCATTATAAACACCACGATTGCCGATAATCGTCAGCTTGCTGCCATTTTGAATTCCCTTCTCAGCTGCCAATGTCTGGAATTGCTTCTTTGCTCCTCCCTTTTCAGAAAGCAGGCCATAGACGTAGACAGAACCTGTCTCGTCCTCAAGGTCAAAGTTACCATACTGGTCGCCGTCAACCAGATTCTTCACAGTGCCTGTCAACTGATACCACACACTGTTGCTTACCTCAGCAGCATTGAACTGTGCAATGGTAACAATCTGGGCCTCAGCAGCTGCAACCTTGGTAAAGGTGGCACTGACGGTTTCACTCTTCTTTCCGTCCTTTTCAGCATAGGCTTTTACGGTTGTAGTCTCTGTCAAAGTAAATGGAGCAGAATAAGTCTGGAAAGCTGCCTCACCTAAAGCGTAATAGATGGTAGCACCTTCTATAGCGCTAATGGATACAGTCACCTTCTCCTCAAAGTCACCTCCGTTAGGAGAGAATGTTGGTTCAGGTACACTAGCCTCACCCTTCTTGAAGATTTCAATTTTAGTAATCTGGCTGTTGTGATTGCTGTTAATCTTCAGTACGTAGACATTGCCCGCAGCTTGATAGGCTTCGGCTATCACGTAAGAGTTCTTACCCGTGGCACCCTTCGTCTCCGTGCTTACGGCTTCCTCGCCAACATAGATGTTCTGCAACGTGTTACCTGAGGCACCCTCACGGCCTGTAACGTCGATACGTTCCACAGGGAAGTCAAATGCGGAGAAAGTAAATGTGGCTCCCTGCTTGCCCCAAATCAGATACTGGTCTTTTTCATTGAATTTGTGTCCGTTGGAGGCGTTAATTGTAATGGTGTACTTATTGGCATTGGTGTATGAAGCAGCCTCCGTAACATATTCGGTAGGCAGTCCCCACTCTTCATTGGTTGTAAAATCGAGCGTCACCTCTTGTGCCATAGCCGTCATGCCGAACATCATCAGCAGGGCGGTGAACATAAAGCGTAGATTTTTTTTCATAAGCTTAAATATTAAAGTTAGTAATGTGAGATAATTGCTGCAAAGTTAAACCTTATTTTTTGTTTCAACAAATAT
>JAGAAJ010000087.1 GCA_017615355.1 Prevotella sp. | reverse complement strand
TATCGTCACGGACGTCACGTCACGTTTGTCACGAAAGGCTTTTTATGCCTTAGAACCATCCATTAAGCTATGAAAAAGATGCCAATATTGAAAATATAGTCGAAAATGGGGCCTTATCGTAATAAGTAAGTTCGTAAGTTCGTAAGTTTCGGCAAATACCTTGTTTAGGCGAACGAGAGGGAAATTTTGCCCTGACGCAGATTAGTGGGGGTGGATTCTCAAGAGAATTCGAGGATAAACGGGCTCCTCAGGAAAATAAAGAGGCTCCTGAGGAAATTTTGGAGGCTCCTGGGCAAAATGCGGAGGCTCCGCAGCATTTTTTTGGGGGAGGCATACGAAGTTTTTCTGAGAATGCAGACAATGAAACTGAATTTTTCTTCAAAAAAAACTTAATAAAATTTTGTGATTGCATTTTTTTTACTAACTTTGTATCTCCAAGTCAGAAAAACAACGAAAAAACACACTATGAACGACTTTAGAAAATATGCTACAGGGCACCTGGGAATGAACGGACAGGTGCTCGACGACGTGATGAACGCACAGGCGCAGTACATGAACCCCTATATCTTGGAAGAACGCCAGCTGAACGTGACACAGCTCGATGTGTTCAGCCGTCTGATGATGGACCGTATTATCTTCCTCGGCACGGAGGTGAACGACTACACGGCCAATGTGCTGCAGGCGCAGCTGCTCTATCTGGACAGCGTCGACCCGGGTAAGGACATCAACGTCTACATCAACTCGCCTGGCGGCAGCGTCTATGCAGGACTGGGCATCTACGACACGATGCAGTTTATCCAGAGCGACGTGGCCACCATCTGCACGGGTATGGCTGCCTCGATGGCCGCCGTGCTGCTCGTGGCCGGCAAGGAGGGCAAGCGCTCGGCACTGCCCCACAGCCGTGTGATGATCCATCAGCCCCTGGGCGGCGTGCAGGGTCAGGCCTCGGACATCGAGATTGAGGCCCGTGAGATTCAGAAGATCAAGAAGGAACTGTACACTATCATCGCCGAGCACTCGCATACCGACTTCGACAAGGTGTGGGCCGACAGCGACCGCAACTACTGGATGACGGCTGAGGAGGCCAAGGAGTATGGCATGATTGACCAGGTGCTGGTAAAGAAGTAAGACCCACCCCGAGCCCTTTCCGTGCGGGAGGGGAGTTGAAAAAGAATGAAGAAGACATGTAATTTCTGCGGGCGCAGCGAGCGCGAGGTGAGACTGTTGATATCAGGTATCAACGGCTACATCTGTGAGGACTGTGCCAAGCAGGCCTATCAGATAGTGACTGAGGCAGGCATGGGAGTTGCGAAGAAAGAGGAATCGGCGCCTCCCAGCATGCAGCGTGTGCCCAAGCCGAAGGAGATCAAGGAATATCTGGACCAGTATATCATCGGCCAGGATGAGGCGAAACGCTATATCAGCGTGGCCGTGTACAACCATTATAAGCGTCTGCAGCAACCCGTCGACGAGAAGGACGGCGTGGAGATAGAGAAGTCGAACATCATCATGGTGGGTCCCACCGGCACAGGCAAAACCTTGCTGGCGCGCACCATCGCCAAGCTGCTCGACGTGCCCTTCACCATCGTCGACGCCACCGTATTCACCGAGGCCGGCTATGTGGGCGAGGACGTGGAGAGCATCCTCACACGATTGCTGCAGGTGGCCGACTACAAGGTGGACGCTACGCAGCGAGGCATCGTGTTCATCGACGAGATCGACAAGATTGCCCGCAAACAGGACAACCCCAGCATCACCCGCGACGTGAGCGGCGAGGGTGTGCAGCAGGGTCTGCTGAAGCTGCTGGAGGGCACCACGGTGAACGTGCCGCCAAAGGGCGGTCGCAAGCATCCCGACCAGGAGTATATTGCTGTGGACACCCGCAATATCCTGTTCATCTGCGGAGGTGCCTTCGACGGCATCGAGCGGAAGATTGCCCAGCGACTGAACACCCATACCGTGGGCTACAACTCGGTGCAGAACATACGTCATATCGACAAGGACGACCTGATGAAATATGTACAGCCGCAGGACTTGAAGAGCTTCGGCCTCATACCCGAGATCATCGGCCGTCTGCCCATCCTCACCTACCTGAACCCGCTGGACCGTCCGGCCCTCCGCCGCATCCTCGTGGAGCCGAAGAACAGTATCATCAAGCAGTATCAGAAACTGTTCCGCATGGACGACATCGAGTTGACCTTCACCGATGAGGCGATGGAGACCATCGTCGACAAGGCTGTGGAATACAAGCTCGGCGCCCGCGGCCTGCGCTCCATCGTGGAGAGTGTGATGATGGACGCGATGTTCGACCAGCCGTCGCGAAAGGTGAAGAGCTTCGAGGTGACCAGGGACTATGTGACGGAACAGCTGGGGAAGTCGCATTTGGAGTGATTTAATATTGACCATTGAACATTGATAATTGAGAAACGACCATTGACCATTGACGATTGAAAGGAGCCTATGACAAATGAACCGAATCTTAACGAAGCGCTGAAGAAATACTTTGGCTTCGACACTTTCAAGGGAGACCAGGAGGCCATCATCCGCAACGTCCTTGAGGGCAACGACACCTTCGTGCTGATGCCGACGGGTGGCGGCAAGTCGCTGTGCTATCAGCTGCCGTCGCTGCTGATGGACGGCGTGGCCATCGTCATCTCGCCGCTCATCGCCCTGATGAAGAACCAGGTGGACTTCATCGCCAACCTGAGCGAGCATGAAGGCACGGCCCATTTCCTGAACTCATCGCTGAACAAGACCGCTATCGACCAGGTGAAGGAAGATGTTCGCGCAGGTCGCACGAAGCTGCTCTACGTGGCACCCGAGTCGCTGACGAAGGAGGACAATGTGGAGTTCCTGCAGTCGGTGAAGATATCGTTCTACGCCATCGACGAGGCCCATTGCATCTCAGAGTGGGGCCATGACTTCCGCCCTGAATACCGCCGCATCCGTCCCATCATCAACGAGATAGGACAGGCGCCCGTCATCGCCCTCACGGCAACGGCCACCGACAAGGTGCGCACCGATATCAAGAAGAGTCTCGGCATCCTGGATGCGAAGGAGTTCAAGTCGTCGTTCAACCGTCCCAACCTCTACTATGAGGTGCGTCCGAAGACGAAGGACATCGACAAGGACATCGTCCGCTTCATCAAGCAGCATCCCGGCAAGAGCGGCATCATCTACTGCCTGTCGAGGAAGAAGGTGGAGGACCTGGCCGACGTGCTGCGTGCCAACGACATCAAGGCGCAATGCTATCATGCCGGTCTGGACACCGCCACTCGCACGCAGACACAGGACGACTTCCTGATGGAGAAGATCGACGTCATCGTGGCCACCATCGCCTTCGGCATGGGCATCGACAAGCCCGATGTGCGCTTCGTCATCCACTACGACATACCGAAGAGCCTGGAGGGCTACTATCAGGAGACGGGCCGTGCCGGTCGTGACGGCGGCGAGGGCCTCTGCATCGCCTTCTACAGCTATAAGGACCTGCAGAAACTGGAGAAATTCATGGAGGGCAAGCCTGTGGCCGAGCAGGACATCGGCCGCCAGCTGCTGCAGGAGACGGCCGCCTATGCCGAGACCTCAGTATGCCGCCGCAAGATGCTGCTGCACTATTTCGGCGAGGAATATAAGGAGGACAACTGCCGCAACTGCGACAACTGCCTGCATCCTGGCAAGAAGATCGAGGCCAAGGACCAGCTCATCATCGCCCTCAAAGCCATCCTCGCCATCAAGGAGAATTTCCGTACCGACTACGTCATCGACTTCATCACAGGTCGTGACACCGACGAGATACAGGCCCACAAGCACGATGAGCTGGAGGAGTTTGGCAGCGGCGAGGACGAGAATCCGAAGATATGGAATCCCGTCATCCGCCAGGCCCTCATCCTGGGCTATCTGAAGAAGGAGGTGGAGAACTACGGTCTGCTGAAGGTCACCGCCGCAGGCAAGAAATTCATCAAGCAGCCGCGCTCGTTCATGGTCGTCGAAGACCATGAGTTCAACGAATACGACGATGCCGGCGGCGAAGGCGGCACCTCGGCCCTCGACCTCACGCTTTCGGCGATGCTGCATGACCTGCGTAAGAAATGGTCGCGCAAGCTGGAACGCCCGCCCTATGTCATCTTCCAGGATGTCAGCATCGAGCAGATGGCCACCTACTATCCCGTCACCCTCGAGGAATTAAAAAATATCCAGGGCGTGGGCGACGGCAAGACACGCCAGCCCTATGCCAAGGAGTTCGTTGAGCTGATCAAGCGCTATTGCGACGAGAACGAGATAGAGCGGCAGAGCGACCTGCGAGTGCGCACGAAGGCCAAGGACTCTATGCGCAAGCTGAAGATCCTGCAGAACATCGACCGCCGTATCGCCCTCGACGATATCGCCAATGCCCTGGGCATCGACTTCGAGGAGATGCTCGACGAGCTGGAGGGCATCGTCCTCTACAGTGGCAACAAGATCAACATCGACTACTTTGTCTACGACATCATGGATCCGGAGGACGTGGCCGACATCTGCGACTTCATGGCTGAGCAGGAGAAGGACGACATCGAGGCCGCCATTCGCGAGTTCGGACAGGACTTCTCAGAGAACGAGATCCGCCTGGTGCGCATCAAGTTCATTTCGGATATGGCCAACTGATAGGTTAAAAGTTGGAAGGTTGAAGGTGAAAGGTTGAAGGTTGAAAGTTAAAAAACTACAAGGCAGAGCAAAAACTTTCAACTTTCAACTTTTAACTTTCAACTTTTTTAGTACCTTTGCACGCAATTATTAAATAGGTACATACGTATGTCATCATTTATTGCAGACAAGATTGTGATGGACGGCCTGACCTTTGACGACGTCCTCCTGATTCCCGCCTTTTCGGAAGTGCTGCCGAAGACGGTAGAGTTGAAAACCCGCTTTTCCAGACACATTGAGCTGAACGTGCCCTTCGTGACGGCTGCTATGGACACCGTGACGGAGAGTCAGATGGCCATTGCCATCGCCCGCGAAGGCGGCATCGGCGTCATCCACAAGAACATGCCCATCGATGAGCAGGCCCGCCAGGTGGCCATCGTGAAACGTGCTGAGAACGGTATGATCTACGACCCCGTCACCATTCCCTTGGGAAGCACGGTGGCACAGGCCCTCGACATCATGTCGGAGTATCACATCGGCGGCATCCCCGTGGTCAACGACAAGAAGCAGTTGGTGGGCATCGTCACCAACCGCGACCTGCGCTTCGAGCGCCGTCTCGACCGTCCTGTGGAGGAGATCATGACGAAGGAGAATCTCGTCACCACCCATCAGCAGACGAACCTCACGGACGCAGCTGAGATTCTGCAGAAGAATAAGATTGAGAAACTGCCCGTGGTGGACAAGGATAACCACCTCATCGGCCTCATCACCTATAAGGACATCACCAAGGCCAAGGACAAGCCGATGGCCTGCAAGGACGACAAGGGCCGTCTGCGTGTGGCAGCCGGCGTGGGCGTCACTGCCGATACGCTGGAGCGTATGCAGGCGCTGGTCAATGCAGGTGCTGACGCTATCGTCATCGATACCGCCCACGGCCATTCGAAGGGCGTCGTCGAGAAGCTGCGCGAGGCCAAGGCTTCGTTCAAGGACATCGACATCGTGGTGGGTAATATCGCTACGGGCGAGGCAGCCCGTCTGCTCGTCGAGAACGGTGCTGACTCCGTGAAGGTGGGCATCGGACCGGGCTCTATCTGTACGACACGTGTCGTTGCTGGTGTCGGCGTGCCGCAGCTCTCTGCCGTCTACGACGTCTATAGCGCTCTCAAGGGTACTGACGTACCTCTCATCGCCGATGGCGGTCTGCGCTATTCAGGCGACATCGTCAAGGCATTGGCTGCCGGCGGTTCCTGCGTGATGATCGGCTCACTCGTGGCCGGTACGGAGGAGAGCCCTGGCGACACCATTATCTACAACGGCCGTAAGTTCAAGAGCTATCGCGGCATGGGTTCGCTCGAGGCTATGGAGCACGGCTCGAAGGACCGCTATTTCCAGGCCGACACAAAGGACGTGAAGAAGCTGGTGCCCGAGGGCATCGCCGGACGCGTACCCTACAAGGGAACGGTGCAGGAGGTGATCTACCAGCTCACCGGCGGCCTGCGCTCAGGCATGGGCTATTGCGGTGCCAAGGACATCGATGCCCTGCACAACGCCAAGTTCACCCGCATCACCAATGCCGGCATCCTCGAGAGTCATCCGCATGACATCACGATTACTTCTGAGGCTCCGAATTATTCAAGACCCAACGATTAACGATCATACAACAAGGATAAAAATGAAGAAGATTGCTATAGCAGCCATATTGGCGGTTGTTCCGTTTACTGCGATGATGTCGCAGTCTCAGGCTGACGATCCTATCATCATGACGGTTAATGGCCAGCCCGTTCCCCGTTCCGAGTTTGAGTATTCTTTCAACAAGAACAACTCCGAAGGCGTCATCGACAAGAAGAGCGTGGAGGAGTATGTCGACCTGTTCATCGACTATAAGCTGAAGGTCTTCGCTGCCCTTGATGCCAGATACGACACGCTGACATCCTATCAGCAGGAGTTTGCGATGTATCGCGACCAGCAGGTAATGCCTATGCTCGTCACCGACGAGGACATGGAGGCTGAGGCACACAAGATTTATGACGAGACGGTGGAGCGCATCGGTCCCGACGGCCTCATCAAGACTTCGCATATCCTTATCAGGGCTGAGCAGCAGGCTCCGCAGGCCGAATGGGATGCCGCCAAGCAGCGTGCCGACTCTATCTACAAGGCGCTGAAGGCGGGTGCCGACTTCGCCGAGCTGGCCAAAAAGCTCTCGCAGGATCCCGGCTCTGCCCGTCAGGGCGGCGAGTTGCCCTTCATTTCACGTGGACAGCTTGTGAAGGAGTACGAGGATGCTGCTTTTGCCCTTCAGCCAGGCGAGATGTCACAGGTGGTGAAGTCTTCCTATGGCTATCATATCATCAAGATGGACGAGCGTAAGATGCTGGAGCCCTTCGAGGAACACCACGACGCCATCCTGAAATTCATGGAGCAGCGCAATATGCGCGACCAGATTGCCCAGCAGAAAGTGGACGAGCTGGTGAAGGAGAAAGGCGTTTCGCAGCAGCAGTTCATGGAGGAGAAGGCCCGTGAGCTCTCGCAGAATGATACCGAGCTGCGCTATCTCATCCAGGAATATCACGACGGTCTGCTGCTCTATGAGATCAGCAACAACCTCGTATGGGACAAGGCCGCCAAGGACGAGGAAGGCCTGAAGAATTTCTTCAACAAGCATAAGGCCAACTACGGCTGGGATGAGCCGCGCTTCAAGGGCATGGCCTATCATGTGAAGACAAAGGCTGACGTGAAGAACGTGAAGAACTGTGTGAAGAAGCTGCCCTTCGACCAATGGGCCGAGGCACTGCGCAGCACCTTCAACAGCGACAGCGTCATCCGCATCCGCGTGGAGAAAGGCATCTTCAAGCCTGGTGACAACGCCTTAATCGATAAGGTCGTGTTCAAGAAAGATACTGTCGTCACGCCTCTGGCCGACTATCCCATCGATGCCCATTATGGCAAGCTGTTGAAGAAAGGTCCTGAGGACTACACCGACGTGCGCGGCCTCGTGGTGGCCGACTATCAGGAGGCTTTGGAGAAAGAGTGGGTGGCAGACCTGCGTCGCCGCTACTCATTCCAGGTCAATCAGGACGTACTTAAGACCGTAAACAACCACTGATGAAGAAATCTCTTTTATTTGCTGCACTTTTCGTAGGACTGTTTTGTTCTATGAGGCCTATTGGACCTATGGGTCCCATGAGCCCCATGGCAGCACCCGATGACTCGCTGTCCAGCATTGTTGATGAGGTCGTCTGGGTAATTGGCGACGAGCCGATACTGAAGAGCGATATCGAGGTGACACGTATCCAGGCCGCTATGGAAGGTGTGCGCTGGAGCGGCGACCCCGACTGCGCTATTCCTGAGCAGTTAGCCGTGCAGAAGCTCTTTCTGCATCAGGCCGCCATCGACAGTATCGACAAGGATATCACCGAGAACGACATCGCCCTTGAAATAGAGCAGCGCATTGAATACATGGTGGAGCAGGTCGGCTCGAGGGAGAAACTGGAGGAATATCGCCGCCAGAGCCTTAGCCAGATTCGCCAGTCGATGCACGATGACTTGCGCGACCAGTTGCTCATCCAGCGTATGAAGCAGAAATTGGTGGCAGATCTTAGTGTGACGCCCGCTGAGGTGCGCCGCTACTTCAAGGACATGCCCGAGGACAGCGTCCCCTATGTGCCGACAGAGGTGGAGGTGCAGATCATTACCCTCACGCCGCGTATCTCGGCCGAGGAGATCAACCGCGTAAAAGAGGAACTCCGCAGCTATACCGACCGTGTCAACAGCGGTGAGACATCGTTCTCTACGCTGGCCCGCCTTTATTCTGAAGACCCTGGCTCGGCCCGCTTGGGTGGCGAATTGGACTATGAAGGCCGTGCCACCTTTGATCCGGCCTTTGCTGCCGTGGCCTTCAACCTTACCGATCCTACGAAGGTGTCGAAGATTGTGGAGTCGGAGTTCGGCTATCACATCATCCAGCTCATTGACAAGCGAGGTGATAAGATCAAGGTGAGGCATATCCTGCGCAAGCCTGTTGTCAGCGATTCTGCCGTCAACGTGGCCTTGGAAAGGCTCGACACCATCGTCGCCGACGTGCGTGCCGGCCTGCCGCCGTTGCCTTTGCGCGGCCAGCTGACGGAGGAGAAATGGACCTTCGAGGATGCTGTGGCCTTCTTCTCTGACGACAAGGACACTCGCAACAACCACGGACTGATGGCCAACCGCACCGAGTACGGTCAGTTGAAGTCGTCGCGTTTCCAGATGCAGGAGCTACCTACGGAGGTGGCCCGTGCCGTGGATACGCTGCAGGTGGGAGAGATCTCAGCACCGTTCCAGATGATTGACAAGCGTGGAAAGACCGTCTGTGCTGTGGCGAAGCTGAAGAACAGGATTATCGGCCATCGTGCTACCGTCACCGAGGACTTTCAGGTGCTGAAGGACGTGGTGTTGGACAAACGGCGTACCGAGTTCCTCCACAAGTGGGTGGTGGACAAGATCAAAGGTACCTATGTGCGCTTGAACGACCAGTATAAAGACTGTAAATTCGAGTATGAGGGCTGGATTAGATAGAAGCATCGTAACGGTGTTTCTGTGTGCGCTTTCTCTTATCCTTTATGCTGCGATGCCGTCGCGTCCCAGCTCTGCCCCACCACGTAACGACCCCAAACGCGTCTATCTCATCCATGCCGACGAGTTGTCCTATGACCGCTGGCGCAACAATGGTGCACAGGTGCTCATCGGCTCCGTGCAGTTTGAACATGACGGCGCCCGTCTCTACTGCGACAGCGCTAACTTCTTTGAGTCCAGCAACTCGTTCGAGGCCTGGGGACACGTGAGGATGGTGCAGGGCGACACGCTCTCATTGACCAGCGACCAAGGCTACTATGACGGCAACCAGCAGATGATGGAGGCCAGGGACAACGTGGTGCTCAAGCACAGGAAGACCACCCTCTACACCGACGAGCTGTATTATGACCGTATCTGGAGCCAAGGCTATTTCCAGAATGGTGGCCGGCTGGTGGACAACAATACGACGCTGACCAGCGACTGGGGTGAGTACCACACCGATACGAAGATGGCCATCTTCTACTATGCCGTCGACATGGTGGACAAGAAATTCCACCTCACCACCGACTCGCTCTATTACAACACGCAGACGAAACGGGCGCATATCGTCGGTCCCTCGGATATCGTGTCGGGCAAGAGCCATATCTACTCTGAGCGTGGTTTCCACAATACAGTCACAGAAGAATCAGAGTTACTCGACCGTTCCGTTCTTCGCAACGAGGGTCGTACGCTCATTGGCGACAGCGTCTGGCACAACGGCAGGACGGGCGTCAGCGAGGCCTTCAACAATGTCATCTTCAAGGACACGGTAAACAAGAGCATCCTGCAATGTGACTATGGCCACTATGAGGATGAGACAGGTTATGCCGTGTGTACCGACCGAGCCTTGGCCATTGACTACTCGCAACGCGACTCGCTGTTTATGCATGCCGATACCATCAAGGTCTTTTCCTATAACCTCAATACCGACTCCGTCTATCGCGTGTTACACGCGTATAATAAGGTACGCGCGTACAGATTAGATTTACAGGCCGTGTGTGATTCCCTCGTCTACTCCTCGCTCGACTCGTGTATGACGATGTATAAGGACCCCATCACCTGGAATATGAACCAGCAGCTGGTGGGCGACGAGATACAGGTGTTTATGAAAGACTCTGTCATCGACCACTCCCATGTCATCGGTAATGCCTTCTCCATCGAGCAGCTGCCCGTGGAGAAATGCTACAACCAGGTGTCGTCGAAGGAGATGTTCGCCTTCTTTACCGAGGGCCGCATCCACGAGGCGCAGGCGAAGGACAACGTCATCACCATCTATTATCCTGAGGAAAAGTCCGACAGTAGCTATGTCGGTATGGTCTATATGGAAACCAACGAGCTGCGCATCTTCATGGACAGCGTCGGCAAGATGAGCCGTATTTGGGCTCCGAAGAGCGATGGCACGATGTATCCGATGTCGCAGATTCCTCCCGACAAGCGTGAGCTGAAAGGCTTTGTGTGGTACGACTATGTGCGTCCGCTGAACAGGGACGATGTTTTCATCTGGCGTGGAAAGAAGAAAGAGAATGAATAAGCCGCGTCCTTTCAATCATCAGCCCATCTACATCGACGCTCGTCGCGAGCGTCTCGAACAGGTGGAGCAGCGCGCCCGACAGGAGCTGGGCCTTGTGCCGCAGAGTGCCTATGTGCCCTCCGACCTGCATGGCGTCTTCTCTGCTGCCCAGAAACAGCGGCGGAAGGGTAGGGGATTGTTGCTTTGGAGCCTCCCCATGCTCCTTGGCGTTCTCCTTGTCATCCTTGCGTCCGTCCTCCTCATCGCGTTCTCAAAACAATAATTACTCACCTCATACCTCTCACCTCTCACCTCACATCTCACACCTCTTACCTCTCACCTCTAACCTCTAAAAAATGGACATTATCCAGCTTCTTCCCGATTCCGTTGCCAACCAGATTGCCGCCGGCGAGGTGATACAGCGCCCTGCCTCGGTCATCAAGGAGTTGGTGGAGAACGCTGTCGATGCAGGCGCCAAAAATATTCGTGTGCTCGTCACCGATGCTGGACGCACGTCGCTGCAGGTAATTGACGACGGCTGCGGTATGTCGGAGACCGATGCGCGCCTGGCTTTTGAGCGACATGCCACATCGAAGATACGCAAGGCCGACGACCTCTTCTCGCTCCACACAATGGGTTTCCGCGGTGAGGCCCTGCCCTCGATAGCTGCTGTAGCCCAGGTGGTGCTCACCACACGTATGGCCACCGACGAGATAGGCACCTGCCTCACGTTGCATGGCTCACGAGTCATCAGCCAGGAGCCTGTGGCCTGTCCCGTAGGCAGTAACTTCAGGGTTGACAACCTCTTCTATAATGTGCCTGCGCGACGGAAATTCCTGAAGAGCAATGCCACCGAGCTGAATAATATCCTCACCGCTTTCGAGCGTATTGTCCTCGTATATCCCGACATCGCGTTCCAACTCTACAGCAATCAGCAGGAGATGCTGTCGCTGCGACCGGCACCACTACGTCAGCGTATTGTCGACGTCTTCGGCAAACGACTCAGTCAGGAGTTGCTGCCTATAGAGGTGAACACAGCATTTTGTCGCATCAGCGGTTTTGTGGGTAAGCCGGAGACCTCACGTAAAAAAGGCAACCAGAACTATTTCTTCGTCAATGGCCGCTATATGCGCCATCCTTATTTCCATAAAGCTGTGGTTGGTGCCTACGAACGATTGGTGGCCGAGGGCACCGTACCGCCTTATTTCATCTATTTCGATGTCGCCCCCGCTAACATCGACGTAAATATCCATCCCACGAAGACGGAGATCAAGTTTGAGGACGAACAGGGAATCTTCCAGATCCTCTCAGCTGCCGTAAAGGATGCCATCGGTCGTTTCAGCGATATTCCTTCTATTGACTTCGATACTGAGGGCAAGCCCGATATCCCTGTCTTCGATCCGCAGCGCGATGCTATCCGTATGCCTGAGGTACAGTATAATCCAGGCTATAATCCCTTCGAAACTTCTACATCCCGTAGAAGCGTCGCCTCGAATCTGTCGATGCTCTCCGAGTTGACGAGGCCTTCTGCACCTCTGCCTGACACACCCTCGCTCTTCCCCGATGAGCCTGCGCCTTCGCTTATCACCGAGAAATCCCCCGAACACTATCAGTACAAGGGCCGCTATGTGATGACCGCCGTGAAGTCGGGCTTGATGATTATTGACCAGTATCGTGCCGATGTGCGTATTTGCTATGAACGTTATTTGGAGCAGCTTCGCCGTCATTCCGGCAGTACACAAAAGCTGCTCTTCCCTGAGATGCTGCAGTTCTCGCCCTCCGACAGTGTCCTGCTGCAACGTTTCCTTCCCGACCTGTTGACGATGGGCTTCGACATCAGTGACTTGGGTGGCGGTAGCTTCGCCGTCAACGGCATCCCTTCTGCTGTCGAGAGTTATGACCCGTTGTCATTAGTGCGCAATGTCGTAACCGATGCCGCCGAAAAAGGCAGCAGTGCCAGTGCTGACGAGCTGCATAGCGTGCTGGCACTGAGTATGGCTCGCAATACCGCCATCGACTACGGGCAGGTGCTCAGCAACGATGAGATGGAGCGACTAGTCAACGAACTGTTTGCCTGTGCCAACGCCAACTATACACCCGACGGCCGTCCTGTGTTGGCCATCTTGCCGCAGGCTGATATCGAGCAGCTGCTTCGTTAAGAACTATTTGACCACAGATATTGGAACATCAAGACAAGAAGATTTCAAACACAATAGCTTATGAAACGTTTTATTCTCCTACTCACCCTTGTCAGCATGATGTTGACGGGTCGTGCCCAGGATAGCGAGTTGCCCTCGCAGAAATACAGTGTGGCCACTGCGTCCTTCTGGAGTAACTGGTTTGTGCAGGCCGACCTCACAGCTTCGTCATTCTTTGGCGACAAAGGCAATGCGCCAGGGACGGAACTGTCGTCGGCGATGTTCAAGGATTACCGTACCCGTTTCGGTTTCTCACTGGCCTTAGGCAAATGGTTTACGCCTGGCCTTGGCCTGCGCACTAAATTTGGTGGACTGTGGGGATGCACCGTTGTCAGTGACGACAAGGATATCAATGCCTCGCGCTACTGGACTCTTGATGAGCAGGTGCTCTTCAACCTTTCGAACATGTTTTGCGGTTATAGTGATACGCGCCGATGGAGTATTATTCCCTACCTTGGTGCCGGCGTTGGTCGTAATATGACCTACGACACTTACGCAATGAGCCTCGGCCTTGGTCTGCTCAATGAATGGCGTCTCAGTCCGAAGGCTTCCGTGCACCTCGATCTGTCGTGGAGGGTGTTCGAGCCTGAGTTCGACGGCGTAGGTGGTTGGGGCTTTTCCAATGGGTTGCATGGTCATGACCAGGTGCTCAGCATAGGTGTAGGCCTGACGTGGAATATTGGCAGTGGAAAATTCAATCGCGTACAGGATTCCGAGGCCCTTAATGTCCTAGTGGAAAGCCAGCTTGAAGCCCTTGGCGCCCAACTGGAAGACGCTCAGCTCGAAAACATGCGTCTGCGCAAACTGCTTGAAAATCCCGAGCCGCGGCCCCTTCCCAAGCCTGAACCAGTTCAATAAATCGCCTTTCTACAGATAAAATGTAATGAAAAATCACTATTCTTTGGTATTTTTGAAAGAAAAATGAACTTTTTCTTGGCGGGTATTTGAAAAATGCTTAACTTTGCAACGATTTTGCACATAAGGTTTTTAATATTATTATAAATTTTTAAGTTCATGAAAAAGAAATTTATTAATGGTTTGCTCATGGTAGCCCTCTTCGTGGGCTTCACGAGCTCGATGGTTTCTTGTAAGGACTATGACGACGAGAAGATTACCAATCTTGAGGGTGTCTTAGCTGACAATGTCGACGCTCTGAAGAAGGCTCTCGCCGATCAGAAGACCGACTTGGAAACTCAGATCAACAATGTCAAGAATCTGTATCTGACTCTTGAACAGAACTTCATCACATTCCAGCAGGAGATTAACCAGAAGCTGCAGGACTACTACACAAAGAAGCAGACTGACTCTCTGGACAAGATCCTTCTCGATGAGATTATCGCACGGACAAGTAAAGAGGCTGTTGCCAAGACTGTGGCTGAGTTGCTCAATGAAGGCAACAATGTGATGACCGCCGCTCTTGATGCTTATCTGAATGCCTTCATTGATCCCTACGACAAGCGCATCGGCGACAACGAGGAGAACATTAAGACTCTTCAGGGCCAGGTCATTAAGCTGAACCAGGCCCTCGATGAGGCACGTGCTTTGGCACAGGCCGCCCAGGATCTGGCTAAGGCTGACTCCGTTCGCATTGACGGACTTGATAAACTCGTTAAGGGTCTGCAGGACGACGTAAAGACTCTGCGCAAGGACTTGAACGACGTCACAACGACTGCAAACAATGCATGGGCTAAGGCTTTGGCTAACGAGAAGCTGATTGGCGAGCTGCAGGAAAGCTATAAGAAACTTGACGAGAAGGTAAATGCTAACTACACCGAGCTTAAGGGTCTCATCGAAGCTAACACCAAGAAGATTACTGATCTCGAGGAAGTCGTGAAGAAGAATAAGGCTGAGGCCGACAGCATCCACAAGGCTCTTGCTGCTGAAATCGCCAGAGTTGATGGCGACCTCACCACTTTGAAGGGTGAGGTGGAACAGTTCAAGGAAGCTGTGAACAATCGTTTCCTTGAAATTATCCAAGCTATTCTTGGAATCCGTCAGGATATGAAGAAGTTCATCACCGGTATTGAGATTAACGGCACTTACAACCCCATGTACGGTGAGCTGGCTTTGCCTTTCGCTATTCGTTCTAACATGCTCGTTGTGTTCAGAGGTGAGCTTGATGATGCAGGCCTGAAGTTCCCCACAGCCAACAGCGCTTATGCTGCTTTGCCTGAACAGTGGGAGTATGATAACTTTACTACTGATGATCTCAAGATGTTGCTCCTTGGAACCAACAACCCCGCTAATCCCAGATACCTCACAGGCTATGCTGAGTATAAGGGCGAAATTATTGCTAACCAGTACAAGAAGGATGGCGAGACAAAGGTGAAGGAAGGCAATGCAGGTACCATCTATCTCACTGTTAATCCTACAGAACGTGATTTCTCGGGAACTGACTTTACCCTCATCAATAGCCTCAACGAGGATGTGCCCGCAGTGCTTAGTCCGCTGAAGAAGAGCGACCACAAGCTTTCCTTCGGTTATACCCGCGCTGGCGTGGAAGAAAACAGCCCCAATGGTTTCTATGAGACTCAAGTGACTGTTGACGCTGAGAGTGCCAACAAGATGAAGTTGCGCATGGACCTTGCGTCTGTCAAGGATGTTGCCAGGGACATCAAGAACTTTAGGGAAGGTATTAGCATCACTAAGATTGCCAATGCTGTTTGGGAGAATATTTCTGACGTGCTTGACGCCAACGCAGTTAAGGCTACATGGGAGAATGTGGATGGCACTTACAGTACTGTTTCTCAGTACGACCTTGGTATTACCAGTATCAAGCCCCTCTCCTTCGCTTTTGCTAAGGACGTCGAGATTGATGGTATTCCCTTTATGAATCGTGCTGAGGACTTCCTTGACAACCTTGTTAATATCGTGTTCGAGGGTCTGCCCGAGCTGAAGTTCTTGGATAGCTTTTCAATTGATTACTTGGAGTATAATGAGTTGAACGACTCACTGGAAGCTACCATCCGCCTGCATCTCGGTACTGACGCAGAGGGTAATCCCTTTATTCAGAGTATCGGTCCTAAGTGGGCAGTATTCGAGTTCCCCAACTTCGAGATTACTGGTGTTCATGGTGAGCATGTTGTTATCCCCAACACGAACCCCAGAGTTGAGGTGTTCATTGACGGCGACAACTCATACATTGACGTGAAGCTGAGCATGAAGGAGTTCATCCAGTACATGGGCGACTATGATACTGAGGACTATAACAATATTAAGAAGCAGTTCAATGCTTTCCTGGATGATGTGAATCAATTCCTTGTTGAGGTGACTGGTTTCCGTTTCTCCACGATACAGGATAATATCCAGTCGGCGCTCGCTAAGTTCATCGACAAGATTAACGAACGCTTTACACGCTTCCTCAACCCCAACAAGTACCTGCAGCCTATCCTTGTGGCTAAGACTACTGAAGGCTTGGCTCGTCTGACCACTTCAAAGGTGTATCCCGCTTTGGCTAGCGGTACTACGGTGACCATCATCCCCACCACCTACAATGCTGAGACTATCGCTCCCGCATTCAAGAAGTTCGTGGGTGTGACCAACGTGACGAAGGGTGATAAGAGCGCACAGGACGGCGACGTTGCATGCCAGAACGTTCTGAAGGCTGCTAACGCTGCAGAGGGCCTCAACGAGGTTATCGACGGTGGCTACTGCGAGCTTAAATTCCCCGCCCAGAGTGGCTATACCTACGAAATCATCTATTCAGCAGCCGACTACTCTGGTAAGATTGTTACCAAGAAGTTCTACGTGGCTGTTAAGTAATTTCTAACAGATAGAAAAGGAGAATTGCGATGAATATCAAGAAATCAATACTTACCTGCTTGCTGATGCTGGGTTTCGTCTCAGCATCCGCACAGCAGCAGGATGAGCCCTATTATGACTTCAATCCTCACTGGTACGTGCAGGTGCAGCCCCTGGGTGCACAGTACACCCTTGGTGAACTGCCCTTTGGTGACATGCTCTCGTACAACGCACAGCTCGCAGTAGGCTATCAGTTCGATGAGGTGCTCGGCGCACGCTTGAGTCTCAACGCATGGCAGTCGAAAGGCGGCTCTGACTACGATGCACTGGGCAAGTGGGACTGGAAGTGGAAGTATGTTGCTCCCACGCTCGACCTTACGGCCGACCTCTCCACACTCTTCTGTGGATTCAACCCCAATCGTTTCTTTACGCTGAACCTCTACTTGGGCGTTGGTGCCAACATCGGTTTCGACAATGATGAGGCTGCTGTGGCAAAGAACCAGATTCAGCCGCTTCACAAGTGGGATGCCCTGTATTACACTACAAATAACGCTCCTCTGTCGCTCCTTTGGGACGGTACGAAGACGCGTCTTGTGGGGCAGGCAGGCCTTGGCGCTGATTTCCGCATCAGCGATGCTGTCAGCCTTGGACTCGAGGTGAATGCTAACACGCTTTCCGATGGTTACAACTCGAAGGAGGCAAAGAACAATGACTGGTACTTTAATGCTCTCGTCGGCCTGAAGATCAACCTTGGCAGTGCATACAATGTATATCCCGCTGGTTCCAACTTCAATCCTCGCCGCTCTATCTTCAAGAAGAAGCCTCGCGTGATTGAGAAGGAAGTCATAAGAGAGGTTGAGGTCGAGAAGATCGTTGAGAAGCCCATCTACATCGATAAGATTATCGAGGTTGAGAAGAAGCCCGAGCCTCTGCGTCGTGACGTATTCTTCACCATCAATAGCTCGCGTATCGATCCTACCGAGGACAAGAAGCTTGATGAGATTGCTGCTTTCCTGAAGCTCAACCCGCAGGCCAAGGTCAATGTGACCGGCTATGCTGACAAGGGAACTGGTAACGCACAGATCAACAAGCGTCTCGGTGAGGCCCGCGCCAAGGTTGTTGCTGACCGTCTGGTGAAGCAGTACCGTGTTGACCGCTCGCAGATCATTGTCGACAGCAAGGGTGACACTGAGCAGCCCTTCGCTGAGAATGACAAGAACCGCGTCAGCATCTGTATTGCAGAGTAAAGCAGTGCTTTAACTAAGCATGAAAGACACAGAGCAGGGGAACGTCTTGTTCCCTGCGCCCTGTGTCTTTCTTCTTGTCTCAAATTCAACTACATTTTTTTAGTATGAAGAAATCATTTCTTTCATTATTCGCTCTGTTGCTCCTCTCAGTGCCAGTGATGGCACAAGCCATTGCAAAAGGTTATTACCGTGTGAAGAATTGGAAGACGGAGTCCTACATTATGCTGACCGACTATAAAACGACTGGCGTAAACTGGAATGCTACTTCCTACGATGTACATGCCTTGCGTACACGCTATGGCTTTGAACGCGTATGCAATGATCCGTCATCCGTCTATTACATTGAGAACGTTGGTGGCACGAATTATAACCTCAAGGGACAGGGTAAAAGTGTGCACGATTTCGTAGGACGTTATCTTACCGTGCGTCATGTTGCAGGCACTTCGCAGAGTATTTACACCGCTTCTGGCATCTATGAGGGTATTGAGGTGTACCTTATGGCAACTTATGACCCCTACGATATGGAGGCCGATGGTATGCTGACCACTCAAAAGGCTTCCGACCCTGCAACAGGATCTTATGCCAATGAGCTGAAATGGTGGTGGGTGAAGCCTGTTAGTGCTAATGACGACGATAATTACTTCGGCATCCAGCCCGAGGTCACTGTCAGTGGTAAACGCTATGCTCCGTTCTACGCTTCTTTTCCCTTCACTCCCGCTGCTTCCGGTATGAAGGTTTATACAGTTACGAAGGTTGATGGCAACATGGCTGTCTATACCGAGGTGCAAGGGCGTGTGGCCGGTGGAACGCCAGTCATCATTGCCTGTCCGGGGGCCACGCCGTCTGACAACCGCATCAATCTTGACCTGCAGGATGGAACGAAACCCGCTGGCAACCTGCTTGTAGGCGAGTATTTCAATAGCTCAGACTTCTACGAACCAGGCGATTTCCACTATAACGCCCTGCCCTGGGATGCTGCCACCATGCGTATCCTTGGCATCACGAAAGAGGGCAAGCTGGGCTTTATCAAGAGCACAGCATTGAAGACCATCCCTCGTAACAAGGCTTATCTCACGGTCAGTGCTGATGCACCTGACGAGATTACCCTAATGACACAGGCCGAGTATGAGGAGGAGAAGGCCAGAGCCGTTACCATCACCGCTCGCAGCTACAGCCGCGAATACGGCGAGGCCAACCCTGTTTTCGAGTACGATGTCAATCAGGGCACTATGACAGGTGAGCCTACTCTCACCTGCGAAGCCACGCCGTCATCTCCTGTTGGTACTTATCCTATCGTTATTGGTAAGGGAACAGTAACTAACAGTCAATTCACAGCTATAGATGGAACTCTCACCGTCACGAAGGCCCCGCTCACTATCACGGCAAAGAGTTACACTATCAAGCAGAACGAGTCGCTGCCCGCCTTCGAGGCCGATTATGCTGGTTTCAAGCTTGGCGAGACTGCTAGTACACTTGCCGTGCAGCCCGTACTCAATGGTAAATTGCCTGAGACGACGTACATACCCGTTGGCACTTATGAGATTACTGTTAGTGGCGCTGAGTCGCAAAACTACGATATTGCTTATGTCGCTGGTACGCTGACCGTTATGGAGGCCGATCCTGTTACGCTGACTGCAGTCAATGCGACGATGGTCTATGGAGATGCGTTGCCCGAGTTCACATTCACCGTCAGCGGAGGTGAGCTGCAAGGCACTCCAGCTATCACTTGCGAGGCTAATGCCCAATCACCCGTCGGCACTTATGACATCGTCATTGCTGCAGGCAACGTTGCCTATCCCAACCTTGTGCTGGTCAATGGCATACTCACAGTGACACCGGCTTCCCTTACTGCTTCTGTTGGTAACTATAAGCGCCTGCAAGGCGAGTCTAACCCTGAATTTGTCATCAATTATAAGGGCTTCAAAAACGGCGAGGATGCCAGTGTGTTCATCGCAGCTCCCACAGCCACCTGTGAGGCCACAGCTGATAGTGCTCCGGGCTCCTACGATATCATCGTCAGTGGCGGCGAGGCCCTGAACTATGAGTTCGCCTATGTCAATGGCGTCCTTGAGGTGATTGAGACACAGGGCATTGCTGCTGTCACCGATCGTTTCGACAAGCCTGTTGACATCTACACACTCGATGGTCGTTGCATTCGTCGTGCTACCACCACTATGACAGGACTGCCTCGAGGCCTCTATATCGTTGATGGCCGCAAGGTCGTTGTACGTTGATGCAACTTATTCAGTTGTAATATACTCTAAGCTCCTCCCGATTTTTCTGACGTCAGAAAAAATTGGGAGGAGCTTACTTTTGAAATACTCCAAGTTAGAAAATACGCTTCGTGATGCGAAGGTTCAGCACAGGGAACACCTTGAAATTCTTGACGATGTCTACGTAGTCGCCCACGAGGCCAGGCACGTTTTTCACGTCGTTTACCAAGTCGGTACCGTCGTGAGTGATAACCTTCGGTACACCGCCCCAGAACATTGCACCACAATCGAAGGACACCTGCCAGCTGTCGTCGTTCTTCAGCAGACGGCCACCATAGCCAAAGCCGAGGTAAGGCTTAAAACGGTTGGCATAGGCCCATGCCTTGACCATTGAGTTCTCATCGGGTACGGCGCGATAGTAGTCGCCGGCACGATATTGCGGATCATTGGGATCGTTGGCTTTGTGCAGTACAGAGCCGGCGGGGTAGTACACGTCATCGATGAACATGCCTTGTGTCGACACCACATCCTCTTTATATGGGATGTCGTGCGTGTACTCGCCCATGAGAATACTCATCTTGCCGTAGTCTAACAGTTTTTGCTGTAACTCGGGATGGTAGAGCTCTGTTTCGCCTACAACTAACATGGGCTCGCCATTCAGCGCACGGAAATACATACTATTGTAGATGCCGACAGCCATCAGCGACGGCATGTCCTCAATGGCGTTCACAGCCTTGGCAATCTCGTGGCTGCCCAGATAAAAGCCTGCAGTCAGATGCCAGCGCTTGTCGCGGAAGGGTTTCACGTCCGCCAGCAGCTTCCAGTTCCAGTACGTGGGCCGGCCTTCTACTGCTACCACATTGTCCACTTGGTTTCCCGTCAGGCTCTCTAAGAGACCTGCCAGCTTGTTGAACTTCCGCTGACTCTCTTGAGGATCTTCGCCAACCTCTACGCCAAAGTGCATCAGGTAACTGGCGTGTGGCATGAACGCATAGCCGGCACGTACGGAGATGAGGTCGTTGATGGGCATTGAAACGTCAAAACCTAAACCCGTAGAGCCCGTCGTCAGGGAAACGTCAAGATGACTGAATGGCTTCACATACCCGGGAGTAGGATCAATGATACGTCCCTCCAGAGCTGATGTGGCTAATGTTATAGAGTCATTCTGAGCTTGGACTGTTGTCAGCAGCCCTGTCAGTACAGTAAGTAGAAGTAAATGTCGTCTCATTGCCAGGTGTGTCAAAATTATCTGCAAAACTACGAAAAATGTGCGATACAGCCAAATCTACATCCTCTTTTTTTGCCTCATCTTCTATTTTTTTACTTGTGAGAGAAAAAAATGCGGCAAAAATTTGGCTGTCCCGACTTTTCTTACTACCTTTGCACCCGCTTTCAAGGCGAAACGGTCGTTTAGCTCAGTTGGTTTAGAGCATCTGCCTTACAAGCAGAGGGTCGGCGGTTCGAATCCGTCAACGACCACGAAGGTAAAAAGGAATCCATGGAACTATCCGCACTCACAGCCGTCACGCCTATTGACGGCCGTTATCATCTTAAGACATCTTGCCTGTCTGACTATTTTTCCGAGTTCGCACTCATACGTTATAGAGTGCGTGTGGAAATAGAGTATTTCATTGCCCTTTGCGAGTTGCCCCTGCCTCAGTTGGCCAACTTCCCTCATGATGCTTTTCCCATGCTGCGCATGATCTATGAGCAGTTCTCGCTGCACGATGCAGAGCGGGTGAAAGAGATTGAGGCCGTTACCAACCACGATGTCAAGGCCGTTGAGTATTTTATCAGGGAGAAGTTGACGCTTGCTAATGCTAAGCCGATCTACCTCAATTACATCCACTTCGGCCTCACCTCGCAGGACATCAACAACACCGCCGTACCCCTCTCCCTCAAGGAGGCTGTCAACAACGTCTACATCCCCATGTTGGAAGAGCTCATCGAGCAGCTCAACGACTATGCCCAGGAGTGGCGTAACGTGCCCATGCTCGCCCGCACCCACGGACAGCCGGCTTCGCCCACGCGCCTCGGTAAGGAGGTGATGGTCTATGTCTACCGTCTTGAGGAACAGCTGCGCACCCTGCGCGATGTGCCCTTCACTGCGAAGTTTGGTGGTGCCACAGGCAATTTCAATGCCCATCACGTGGCCTATCCCGACATCGACTGGCAGGAATTCGCCAACCACTTTGTAGAGGAGAGCCTCGGCCTGGAGCGAGAGCAGTACACCACGCAGATCTCGAACTACGACCACTTGGCCGCCCTCTTCGATGCCCTGCGCCGTATCAACACCATCGTCATCGACCTCGACCGCGACTTCTGGATGTACATCTCGATGGACTACTTCAAGCAGAAGATCAAGGCCGGCGAGGTGGGCTCCAGCGCGATGCCGCACAAGGTCAACCCCATCGATTACGAGAACTCCGAAGGCAACCTCGGCATGGCCAATGCCATCCTTGCCTTCCTCGCACAGAAGCTGCCCGTCAGCCGTCTGCAGCGCGACCTCACCGACAGTACCGTCATCCGCAACGTCGGCGTGCCCCTCGGTCACAGCGTCATTGCCTTCCAGAGCACGCTGAAGGGTCTGCGCAAGCTCATCCTCAATGAGCAGAAGCTTATCGACGACCTCGATAACACTTGGCCTGTCGTCGCCGAGGCCATTCAGACCATCCTTCGTCGTGAGGGCTATCCCAATCCCTATGAGACGCTGAAGCAGCTCACCCGTACCAACGAACGTATCACGGCAGACTCCATTGCCGCCTTCATCCAGACACTCGATGTCAGCGATGCCGTCAAGCAGGAGTTGGCCGCCATTACCCCACAAAACTACACAGGCATTTAAAAAATTCAACAAGCCGCGAGGCCCCAAAAATTACACATTATGGAACAAGAAAACATTCAGGAAAAGCTCAGTGATGAGCAGAAAAACACCAGCCGTGAAGGCTATCAGAAAGAATTCAGACCAGTAGGACGTTCACCACGTCCCCGTATCAGTACCAGCACGCGTCCCACCACGGGCAGCTTCGAGCGTCCCGCCTACAACCGTCATTCTGACGACGAAGGTGGTTTCCGTCCCGAGGGCTTTGGCGCCTCTTTGCAGAACAATGCACAGCAGCGCCCCTTCCGCCCGCGTACATCTTATAATAATAATGGCGGCTATCAGCCCCGTCCCCGTTTCAACCAGGATGGTCAGCCCGGTTTCAACGCTGATGACCGCAAAGGCGGCTATCAGCCCCGTCCCCGTTTTAATCAGGATGGTCAGCAGGGCGGTTATCAACCCCGTCCCCGCTATAACCAGGATGGTCAACAGGGTGGCTATCAGCCTCGTCCCCGCTATAACCAGGATGGTCAGCAGGGCGGTTACCAGCCCCGTCCCCGTTACAATCAGGACAACCATCAGGGTGGCTATCAGCCTCGTCCCCGCTATAATCAGGACGGTCAGTCCCATTTTAATGGCAATGACCGCAAAGGCGGCTTCCAGCCCCGTCCCTACAATGCCCACGGCGTGCATAATGCCCACGGCTCCTTTAATCCCCAGCGCAAGCCCTATGATCCCAATGCCAAGTATTCTTTGAAGAAGCGCATTGAGTACAAGGAGCAGCACTTCGATCCCAACGAGCCCGTCCGTCTGAACAAGTTCCTCGCTAATGCCGGCGTCTGCAGCCGTCGCGAGGCCGATGAGTTCATCCAGGCAGGTGTCGTTAGTGTCAATGGACAGGTTGTCACCGAGCTGGGCACCAAGGTACTCCGCACCGACGAGGTGAAATTCCACGATCAGCCCGTCAGCATCGAGAAGAAGGTCTATGTCCTGCTCAACAAGCCCAAGGACTACGTCACCACCAGCGACGACCCGCAGCAGCGTAAGACTGTGATGGATCTCGTGAAGGATGCTTGCACCGAGCGCATCTATCCTGTGGGACGTCTCGACCGTAACACTACTGGTGTGCTCCTGCTCACCAACGACGGCGACCTCGCCTCGAAGCTCACGCATCCCAAATACCTGAAGAAGAAGATCTACCACGTCTATCTCGATCACAACGTCACTGCTCACGACCTGCAGCAGATAACTGAGGGCATCAACCTCGAGGACGGTGATATCAAGGCCGACGACGTGCAGTACGCCAGCCCCACCGACAAGAAGCAGGTGGGTATCGAGATTCACTCCGGCAAGAACCGCATCGTGCGCCGCATCTTCGAGTCCCTCGGCTACAAGGTCCTCAAGCTTGACCGCGTCCAGTTCGCTGGCCTCACCAAGAAGAACCTCCGCCGCGGTGACTGGCGCTACCTCACTGAGGAAGAGGTTGACCGCCTCCGCATGGGTGCGTATGAATAGACCCACCCCCTGCCCCTCCCTGTATGGAGGGGAGTAGTATGTTGTAAACATGTAAAATGAATTTAATATAACACCCACTTGGCTTAGGTTAGCATTTTCCTCCCCTCCATATAGGGAGGGGTTGGGGGTGGGTCTGATAGTTTATGAAACGTACAAAGATAATTGATGTGCTGAAAAGCACCGAATATGGCAAGGAAGTGTGTGTGAAGGGCTGGGTCCGCACCCACCGCTCTTCCAAGGCCGTTGACTTTATCGCACTGAACGATGGCTCGACCATCAAGAATGTGCAGATTGTGGTCGACCCGACAAAGTTCGACGAGCAGCTGCTGAAGGACATCACCACCGGTGCCTGCATCTGTGCCGTCGGTACGCTGGTGGAGAGCCAGGGAGCCGGCCAGTCGAGTGAGGTGCAGGCTACGTCGCTGGAGATCTACGGCCTCTGCGACAACACCTACCCCATGCAGAAGAAGGGCCAGAGCTTCGAGGCCATGCGTAAGAACGCCCACATGCGTCTGCGCACCAATACCTTCGGAGCCGTCATGCGCATCCGCCACAACATGGCGATGGCTATCCACACCTACTTCCACGAGCACGGCTTCTACTATTTCCACACCCCCCTCATCACCGCCAGCGACTGCGAGGGTGCCGGCAATATGTTCCAGGTGACCACGAAGAATCTCTACGACCTGAAGAAGGACGAGCAGGGAAAGATCATCTACGACGATGACTTCTTCGGCGAGCAGACCAGCCTTACCGTCAGCGGACAGCTGGAAGGCGAGCTGGGAGCTACGGCCCTTGGTGCCATCTACACCTTCGGTCCCACCTTCCGTGCTGAGAACAGCAATACACCTCGTCACCTTGCTGAGTTCTGGATGATTGAGCCAGAGGTGGCCTTCCTGGATCAGGAAGAGCTGATGGACCTCGAGGAGGACTTTATTAAATATTGTGTCCGCTGGGCCCTTGACAACTGCAAGGACGACCTCGCCTTCCTCAACCAGATGATTGACAAGACGCTCATCGCCCGTTTGGAGGGTGTGCTGAAGGAGACCTTCGTGCGTCTGCCCTATACTGAAGGCATCAACATCCTGCAGGAAGCCATCAAGAACGGCAAGAAGTTTGAGTTCCCCTGCAACTGGGGCGACGACCTCGCATCCGAGCATGAGCGCTACCTCGTGGAGGAGCATTTCAAGAAGCCTGTCATCATGACCGACTATCCGCGTGCCTTCAAGTCGTTCTATATGAAGCAGAACCCCGAAGCCGAAGGCGGAGTCAACCATCAACCATCAACCATCAACCTTCAACCTTCCATCGGCTACAAGGGCGCCATCGCTCCTGGTCCTACGATGCAGGGCACCGATGTCCTCTTCCCGCAGATCGGTGAGATCATCGGTGGCTCGGTCCGTGAGGAGAGCTACGACAAGCTGATGGCTGAGATAGAGCGTCGCCAGATGGACCAGACACATCTCTGGTGGTATATCGACACCCGTCGCTGGGGCAGTTGTCCGCATGCCGGCTTCGGTCTCGGCTTCGAGCGTCTCATCCTCTTCGTCACAGGTATGCAGAACATCCGTGACGTCATTCCCTTCCCGCGTACTCCGAAGTCCGCTGAGTTCTAGAAGCTCGGCGGCCTCACGCGTACATTATTTATATAGTACCCATCCAGCAAAAAATAGCCCAAAAATTTGTTCGTTCAAAAGTAATCCACTATCTTTGCACCCAAATCGTAAAAAGGAAGGAAAAAGATGAAGAAAAAACGAAAAAAATCGCCGCTTTCGGCTGCAAATCTGTCAAAAACCCCCTAAAAACGCTAATTTTATGGCATTTTTCTGAAAAAATGTTCAAAAATATTTGCGTGATTAGGGATTTATGCCTATATTTGCACCAAATTTTGCGGCATTGTGTGCTAAACACGATGGGAAAAATGTGAATAGACGTAAGGAGAAAAAAATAAAATATTTAGTTTTTAATCATTTTTTAATTTATTTACAACATGAAAAAAAGATTCATCAGTAAATTGCTTATGGCAGCCCTCGTTGTGGTTACCATGGGTGTATTTTCGTCTTGTAAGGACTACGATGATGATATCAACGCCAACACCGCGTTGATTAATCAGTTGCAGTCACAGGTCAAGGCACTGGAGGAAGCTCGCCAGAAGTGCGAACAGAACATCCAGACACTGACGGCTGCTGCCGCTGCTGCACAGGCTACTGCCGACCAGGCTGTTGAGGCTGCCAAGAAGGCTCAGGCTGCTGCCGATGCCGCTCAGGGCACTGCTGATCAGGCTGTGAAGGACGCCGCTGCTGCTCAGGCCGCTGCTGACGCTGCTCAGGCTGCTGCCGACGCTGCCGCCAAGAAGGCAGAGACAGAGGCTGAGAAGGCTAAGCTCGCTGCTATCGAGGAAGCTCAGAAGAAGGTTGACGCCCTCTATGAGAAGATCAAGGCAGAGTTCGTTGACATCGAGACCTTCGAGAAGAAACTGGCCGATAAGGCTGACGTGAAATATGTCAACGAGAAGCTCGCCGGTGTTGGTACACGCATCGACAGCCTGGCTGCCAAGCTGAAGAGCTGCGAGAATGATGTTGCCAAGAAGTACAAGGAAATCAAGGACGAGCTCGCAAAGATTTACGAGGACTATGTCACAAAGAAGGACTTTGAGGCTGCTCTGCTCGTTGTGAATGCTGAGATCGCTGCTCTCGGTCAGGGTATTGCCCGCATCGACATGGTGAACCAGCGCCAGAGCGACTCTATCGCCGCTAACTTCGCTGCCATCACCGTTCTGCAGGAGCAGATTCTGCAGGTGGAGAAGAACAAGAAGGCCATTGAGGCTCTCACCGACAGAGTGAAGGCTCTCGAGGATGCCGACTTCATCAAGAGTGCTGACCTGAACGATGCTACAAGCGCTATCCGCGTGATGATGGCTGCTGTCGTGGCTGCCGCTACTGACAAGCTGAAGGCTGAGATGGTTGCTATGATTGAGGAGCTGGACGGTAAGCTTTCAAAGCTGGACGGTAGAGTTGCTGATAATACCAAGAATATTGAGCTGAACAAGCAGGCTATTGCTGATTTGCAGGATGCAATGCAGAAGGCTGACAAGGCGCTGTCTCTCCGCATTGACTCGCTGGCTGCTGTTACCAAGGCTCTTGACCAGAATAAGGTTGACTGGGGTGCATTCAACACCTTGGCTAATACTGTTGCTGGCCACACCGGTCAGATTACGACCCTTACTACCTGGATGAACAATGTGAAGGCCAACGTGGATAAGATTCCGCAGATGCTCGCCGACATCACTAAGGCTCAGGAGACTGCTGATAAGGCTAAGGCTACTGCTGAAGCTGCCCAGAAGGCTGCCGCTAATGCTCAGGCTGATGCCGATTCTCTGGCAAAGGTAACCCAGGCACTGGAGAAGCGCGCTGAGAATATGGAGAAAGACATTGCCAAGAAGTATTCGTACTTGCTCGACAGCATTGGCGTTGTTGCTAAGAACCTCAAGGACTTGAAGAGCGACGTGGAGAAACTGTCCACTCGCGTGGAGTCTCTTGAGAAGGGTCTGGCTAAGCTGACCAGCGACCTCAACAAGATGTTCCTCTTCTTGGATCGTGACCTGACCAGCATCGTCACACTGCCCGACGAGTGGATCTATGGTCTGCCCCGTATCGACGCTATGATCGTTGAGTCTTATGCTACATACACTCTGAATGAGGATCCTATCGCTGCAGCTGTTTCGAAAGCTAAGGAACAGGGCTATATGGATTATTATAATGAAGATCAAAAATCACTCGAGTCACTGATTATGACGCCTGGTGACGGTGCTTCAAAGGCATTCGATATCAACGCTAAGTATTGGCTGAATCCCCAGACAGTGGACACTGAGAACTATACCTTCGGCTTCGATGAGATTCCTACCAAGAACACCATCTCTCGTGGTGACCATGACTATGATAAGGCTGTTCCTCAGAACATCAGGACCAAGTATTCTGGCGACACGCTTTATGTGACTTTCAATGTGAAGGCTCCTGAAAACATCAACAGTGCTAACACCGAAGGTGGCACTGCTTATGGTGAGACTTATCGTTGGAAAGAGGGTGAAGGCGATGATGCAGTAGAAGTACAATGGCATGAAGGAAATGAGACCTATGCTTGGATTACCACTCTGGCTCTGACTGCTACTCGCAATAATAGTAAGAATCCTGAGCTTGAGAGCCTCAATAAGCTGACTGACAACCGCCGCATCATCTCTGACTACGCTATTCTGACTCCGTCTTATATCGATTGGATGTGTGTGGCAAACAAGGCTAAGTATGCAGGTATTACCAAGGATATTGAGGTTGAACATTGGAATCAAGGTAACCAGCAGTATCACACTCACACCGTCTTTGCTTACGCTTGGAACGAAGATCAGTGGGGAACCTACTCGTTCTATCTGAATCGTACTGATGATGATGCAGTTATCAACCTGAACGACTCACTCGCCATCCACTATTGGGACAATGCTGAGGGTGAGAAGGAATGGACTATACAGCAAGCCAAGGATAAGGGCTTTACTGTGGAGTATACCATCCTGACTGATAAGGCATACTTCAACAATGGTGATGGCAAGGTTGCTGATGACGGTCTCGTATATGTCAAGGCTGACAAGCGTGATAATGCTTCTACCGCTGGTAAGTCTGCTATCGTGCTCGTTCAGCTTAAGGCTGACGGCAAGACCTATACTTATGGTTATGTCACTATCCTCATCACCAACAACTCTACGCTCGTTCCTCTCGAACTGAATCTCAATTTGGATTGCAACACTGGTGACTCTATCGCATGGGAGGATGTCCAGGCTAAAATCGAGGAGAAGCTCGGTGCTGAAGGACTCGTTGATAAGTGGGACACCGAATTCTATCGTTGGGAATATCCTGAGGCAGCAGAAGGCGTTGCCGGTGGCTTCAAGAAGTACACTGACAAGGAAACTCAGAAAGCAGCTACGAATAACGAGCATGGTGTAATTAGTATCCATACACCTTACAATGGTGGTGACGATGCCGATGTTGACTTCCTCTATTGGGAGTTCTCTACTGACGAGGTGAAGGCTGCTTTCTATGATGAGGATGAGAATCCTAACTTTAAATCCTATGTCCGCTATATCAAGCTCGTTCCTACCGAGCGTGGTAAGCAGCAGGGCTATGAAGACATCGTTATCGAGATTACCATCAAGAGCGTGAAGTATCCTGAGGCTGGCTTCGCTATGAAGGATCGCGTCCAGAGCTGGTGGTACAAGGAGAATAGCACTTCTACTACTTCTGACGAGAACCTCCGCTTCGAGATCCATGGCAACGTGGAGGCAGTTGATAATAACCATAACACCACATGGGGTCGTCTTTCTGAAGCCGCTGACGATGAGTTCATCTTCGATGTCTCGAACACCTTCCTGCATAAGGAGGCTAATGGCTCAGTCAAGGAAGAAAACAAGAACAAGTTTGTGGTTGTTCCTCTGAACGGTTACGAATTCGATGAGACTTTGTATGCTACGCTCTACTTCGATACTGAAAAGTATTATACGTGGGATAATCTTGAGGTTACTAAGGCTACCGATGAGGTTATTAAGGATTACGCAGCTACAACTAAGTTCCAGGGTGCAAGTGGCCAGTGGTATGTTCTCTTCCTTAAGGACGCAGGTGCAAAAGTATTGTGGGCTGTTAAGCTTGGCGACGAATTCACAACTGCACAGGAAGTTGTTAAGCTCGACGGTGATTATAACCGTGTAGCTACATTCCAGGGTTATGTCTATCCGAAGGAAGGCAATGCTGCTAAATACGAATATGCATACGATCTGCTGAACCATGACGACCACCTCAATGTAGGTGCAGGCGAGACCTTCACTACTCACATGGTTCTCGACTATGAGTACTGTCTGCCCATCAAGTATGAGAACAACAAGTTCGATATCAAGTACCTGCGTCCTATCAGCGCTAAGATGGCTGACGGTGCCGAGCGTGTGGATGCTACCGATGGTGGCGCAACTATCAAGCTTGGTGAGTTGGTAAGCTTCACTGACTGGCGTGTTGAGAAGGGTGGTAAGACCTTCGACTGCAGCACTGCTCTTGGTCTGAAGTACATTAACTACTATGGCATCACAGCTATTAAGCCTAACCTCAAGAAGGCCTACACCAACGTTAATACCAGTGACAAGGACTGGAATCCTACTACTGCTGTTGCTGACGGTTGGGAGCCTCTGAGCAACTACATCCCGCAGGCCCTCCGCTTCGATTTTGTCGAAGGTGTAGCTCCTGCTCGCTGGAATGGTGGTGATCCTATGCTGAATAAGCTGTGGGAAACTGCCGATGACTTCAAGAATGGAATGGGTTACATCTACTACGAGAACAATGGTCTGAACGTTCGTACCTTCAGAGTTGCTCTGCCCATCACCATCATCTACGACTGGGGTGAGACGAAGGAAGACTGGTTCGTCGTGACCATCGTCAACACTAAGGGTCAGGATATCGAGTCTCGTCGCTTCTAAGCAATCACGTCTTTAATTAAGACAATGTGAAATAAGTGAATGAAGGGTGCTCCTCAAGTGCACCCTTCATTTTTTCTTCGCTTGCTTCAATTATTCGTATTAACTGATATGATGAGATTTTCTATGTTGGTCCGTCTGGTATTGCTCATGTTGTTGCTTTTCAACTGCCAATGCTCTGAGCGTAAACAGCAGGTGCCGTCACAAGTAGAATCACAAACTGATTCAGATGTCGTTTCTGATGATCATGATCTTGTAGAAGAATCTGATAGTTCTTCTCTCATTCAGTTTGATGATCTCGATTGTGATTTAGGTGTGTTGGCACGAAGTAAAAATCCTGTAGCCTCTTATTCCTTTGGTTTTGCCAATGTGGGTGATGCCCCGTTGGTTATACTTTCTGCTGATGGATACTGTGATTGCACCGTCGTTGAGTATCCTCACGACTCGATTATGCCTGGCAGTCGTGGCACCATCGATGTGACCTATGATTCCAGAATTGGAAATCTCGGCATTTTCCACAAGAATGTAGAAGTTCAATACAACGGCTCTGACAAGCCAGTAATCCTCACACTTTCTGGTAGGTGCACTAAATAGTTCACCTCAAGAATTTGCTGTGGAGCCTCTTTAATTTCCTGAGGAGCCTCCAAAAATTCCTGAGGAGCCTCTTTATTTTCCTGCGGAGCCTCCAAAATTTTCTGCGGAGCCTCCGCAGTTTTTTCTGGAGCCTCCAAAATTTGCTAATGAATTGTACATTTGTTTAATTTTTTTTGCTTTTTCTTGTGGTTAGTTCAAAAAAATATTGTAAATTTGCACTCGAATTATGTATTGTCGTGAAAGACATTTAGATTATGAAATGTAAATACCTTGTCCTTATTGCAGGAGTGTTGGTGCTGCTGATGACAGCCTGCAAAGGGAAAAATGAGGCGCCCAAGCAGGGATTTGGGCTTGAGCCTCAGATGACTGTGTCTGTCTTTGATACAACCACCGTTCAGCAGTACACCAAAGAGTTTTTGGATTTAGTGATGCACGAGCAGATCGATGATGCCATTTCTCGCCTTTATGAACTCGATGGCGACCAGGTGAAGCCTCTTCCCGATGAGCAGAAGGCTGCTTGCCGCTTTTGGCTGAATACCTACAATATTTATGGCTATCGCATCACCGACTTCACATTCTATAAGGAAACCGATTCCGAGGTGAAGGCTGAACTGTTTATCGAAGATCCTGCTACTAAGGAGGATCCTGCACGTATCTCTCTTACCTTCCGTCCTGTGCGTCATAATGGAGCCTGGTTCCTCAGGCTGGCAAACAGCGGCACTCAAGAGAAGTCTGAGCTGCACAACTAATAGAAGAAACGACTGAAATTTTATACATTTAATCATTAAAGCTTATGAAGATGAAAAAGTTTATTGCTGCTGCCCTGCTCTTAGTGAGCGGCACAGCTATGGCACAGAGCACATACACGGCTGCCGATGGCACCGAGTATGAGTTCAACAAGCATGCCTTCATCACCGTTGGTGGTGGCCTTCAGTACACTCTCGGCGAGGCTAAGTTCGGCGACCTCCTGTCTCCCAACTTCCAGCTTGGCGTGGGTTACCAGTTCTCACCCGTCCTGGCTGCACGCATCCAGGCTAACGGCATCCAGTCGAAGGGTGGTTGGAATGGTCTGGGCAATCCTCCCCTCAACGAGAACTACAAGTTCAACTATGTAGCTCCTGGCATCGACGTGATGTTCAACCTGTCGAACCTGATCTGTGGCTACAATCCCCTCCGCGTGTTCAACCTCACCGCTTTCCTCGGTGGTGGTGCCAACATCGCTTGGGGCAATGACGAGGTGAACGACATCGCTACTCGTCTGCAGGCTCGTCCCGCTGTCTACAACCTGGAGTATCTCTGGGATGGCTCGAAGATCAATCCCTTCGGCCGTGGCGGTCTGGAGGCTTCCTTCCGTCTGAGCGACAAGGTAAAGCTCGTTGTTGAGGCCAATGCCAACCTGCTGAGCGACCACTACAACTCAAAGAAGGCTGAGAATCCTGACTGGTACTTCAACGGTCTCGTTGGCCTGCGCTTCAACCTCGGTGAGTCCTACACCAAGCGCGAGCCCGTCGTGACTCCTCCGCCCACACAGCCTGAGACCATCCCCACCGTTCCCGTGGTGACCACTCCGAAGCCCGATCCCGTTGTCACTCCTCCTGTGGAGACTGTCGAGCCTCTGCGTCGCGACATCTTCTTCGTCATCAACAAGTATGAGATTCGTCCTGACGAGAAGGTCAAGGTGGCCCAGATTGCTGAGTACCTGAACAAGTATCCCAATGCAAAGGTGGCCCTCTGCGGCTATGCTGATGCACAGACCGGTAACGACCGCATCAACGACCGTCTCGGCCTGCAGCGTGTGACCGTTGTGAAGGATATGCTGGTGAAGGAGTTCGGTATTCCCGAAAGCCGCATCACTGCTGACAGCAAGGGCGCCCGTGAGCAACCCTTCGCTATCAACGAGCAGAACCGTGTGACCATCGCTATCGCCGAGTAAGCTTAGCGCACACATTATTATAATAGGGACCGACAACATTCCGTTGTCGGTCTCTTTTTTTATGTTGCTGGGAAAACTGGCTGTCATTCTTGCATTTTTATTCGGAAAAAATTTTTTTGAAATTTTTCGTAAAGAATTGTTGCTCTTTACTGAAATTTTTGTACCTTTGCACCCGAATCGTGTTGACCAAAACGGGAAACTTTTTTGAAGCCTTAAAAGCAAAAGTTTTCCAAAACGGAGGATAAGTCCTCTAACCAAAAATAGATAACATACTAATAACCAACGATATAATGGAAATAAAAAACTTTACCATCACGAAAAGAGATGGCACAAAAGATGCCTTCTCGCTTGACAAAATCATGAACGCTATCGTCAAGGCGTTCCAAAGTGTGGATGAACCTGCCGACCTGGGCACCATCTCGAAAATCCTTAGTCACCTCGATATGCACGACGATATCAAGGTGGAGGATATTCAGAATCAGGTGGAGGAAGCCCTTATGCGCGAGGGCTTCTATAATGTGGCCAAGTCGTTCATCCTCTATCGCCAGCAGCACACGGAAGACCGTGAGACATTGGAGAAGATCAATTTTTTGTCGGACTACATGGAGAGCATGAACGCTGCCACCGGCTCGAAGTATGACGCCAACGCCAACGTGGAGCACAAGAATATTGCCACGCTCATCGGCGAGCTGCCCAAGTCGAACTTCATCCGCCTGAACCGCCGCCTGCTCGTCGACCGCATCAAGAAGATGTACGGCAAGCAGCTGGCCGACGAGTATATCGACAAGCTGACACACCACTTTATCTATAAGAACGACGAGACCAGCCTGGCCAACTACTGCGCCTCCATCACGATGTACCCCTGGCTCATAGGCGGCACCATCAGCATTGGCGGCAACTCGACGGCTCCCACTAACCTGAAGAGCTACTGCGGCGGCTTCGTCAACATGGTGTTCATGGTCAGCTCGATGCTGAGCGGCGCCTGCGCCACGCCTGAGTTCCTGATGTACATGAACTACTTCATCGGCAAGGAGTTCGGACAGGACTACTGGAAGCGTACCGACGAGGTGGTGGACCTCTCGCTGAAGCACCGCACGCTGGACAAGGTCATCACCGACTACTTCGAACAGATCGTCTACACGCTGAACCAGCCCACTGGCGCCCGCAACTATCAGGCCGTGTTCTGGAACGTCGCCTACTACGACAAGTACTACTTCGAGAGCATCTTCGGCGAGTTCTACTTCCCCGACGGCTCAAGGCCCGACTGGGACGGCCTCTCCTGGTTGCAGAAGCGTTTCATGAAGTGGTTCAACAAGGAGCGCACGAAGACCCTGCTGACCTTCCCCGTGGAGACGATGGCCCTGCTGACCGACAAGGACGGCGAGCCGATGGACAAGGAGTGGGGCGAGTTCACGGCCGAGATGTACAGCGAGGGACACAGCTTCTTCACCTATATGAGCGACAATGCTGATTCGCTGTCGAGCTGCTGCCGTCTGCGCAATGAGATCACCGACAACGGCTTCAGCTACACGCTGGGTGCCGGCGGCGTCTCGACGGGCTCGAAGAGCGTGCTCACCATCAACCTGAACCGCTGCATCCAGTATGCCGTCAACCACAAGATGGACTACCTGGAGTATCTGGGCACCATCATCGACCTCTGCCACAAGGTGCAGCTGGCCTACAACGAGAACCTGAAGGAGCTGCAGAAGCACGGCATGCTGCCGCTGTTCGACGCCGGCTACATCAACATTGGCCGTCAGTATCTCACCATCGGCATCAACGGCCTGGTGGAAGCTGCCGAGTTCATGGGCCTGCGTATCACACCCAATGAGAAGTACCAGCAGTTCGTGCAGGGCATCCTCGGTCTGATTGAGAAGTACAACAAGCAGTATCGCACGAAGGACGTGATGTTCAACTGCGAGATGATTCCTGCCGAGAATGTCGGCGTGAAGCATGCGAAGTGGGACCGCGAGGACGGCTATTTCGTGCCCCGCGACTGCTACAACAGCTATTTCTACGTGGTCGAGGACGACTCGCTCTCAGTCATCGACAAGTTCAAGCTGCACGGCGAGCCCTACATCAAGCACCTCACCGGTGGCTCGGCCCTGCACATGAACCTGGAGGAGCACCTGTCGAAGGAGCAGTACATGCAGCTGCTGAAGGTGGCTGCGAAGGAAGGCTGCAACTACTTCACCTTCAACATCCCCAATACCGTGTGCAACGACTGCGGACACATCGACAAGCGCTACCTCAAGGAGTGCCCGAAGTGCCACTCAAAGAACGTCGACTACATGACTCGCATCATCGGCTACCTGAAACGTGTCAGCAACTTCTCGCAGGCACGACAGGAAGAGGCCGCACGCCGCTACTACGCCGCAGGCTAAAATGCTCAAATACGTCAATACAGGGATTGTTTTCCAGGAAATTCCGGATGAAGTGACACTGGCAATTAACATTTCTAATTGCCCGTGTCACTGTCCGGGATGTCACAGCCAGTATCTGTGGGACGACATCGGCCTGCCCCTCGACACCAGTGCGCTGGACGATTTCGTCGTCCAGTACGGCCGCAATATCACCTGCATAGCCTTTATGGGTGGCGATGCCGATCCGAAGGGCATCAATCTGCTGGCACAGTATATGCACGAGGAGCACCCAGAGTTTCATGTGGCCTGGTACAGCGGGCGTACCATTATTTCCTCCGCCATCAACATCACTGATTTCGACTACATCAAGATCGGGCCCTTTATCCGTCATCTCGGCCCCTTGAAGAAACCCACCACCAACCAGCGCCTCTATCGCATCCTGCCCGATGGTACACAGCAGGATATCACCTCACGTTTTTGGAATTTGCAGCAATGAAACGCTTTTTTCTCTTTTTGATGCTGTTGCCAATGGCCGTTTTAGGTCAGGATGGCACCGATACCATAGAATCACAGACAGTCTTGGTGGAGCAGGGGCCAGACGGCCTCACGCTTCGCCCAGTTGATTATTCGGGGACGTTGACCGCCCGTCTGGACACATTGCTGGCCGACTCGCTGTTGGAGACGACACAGCTGGGACTGATGGTGTGGGACCTGACCACCGACTCGCTGCTCTATCAGCATAATGCACGGCAACTGATGCGTCCCGCGTCGACGATGAAACTGCTGACCGCCATCACCGCCCTCGACCATCTCGGCGTCTATCATCGCTATAATACCTCTCTCTATTATAAGGGCACTATCTCGCGTGGTCAGCTCACCGGCGACCTCATCTGCGTGGGCGGCATGGACCCGATGTTCGACAACGGCGACATGAAAGCGATGGCCAAAGCGGTGCGTCAGCTGGGCATTACCAGCCTACACGGCAAAATCATCTGTGACAACTCGATGAAAGACCAGGACAAATGGGGTGAGGGCTGGTGCTGGGATGACAAGAATCCCACGCTGTCGCCGCTGCTCATCGAGGGCTCGCCGATGTTCAGCAATGCGCTGACACGTGAGTTGCGAACTGCTGGCGTATCAACGGCCGGCGCTGCGGTGACGTCGGGCAAGCTGCCTGCCGGTGCCACGTTGGTGTGCACACGCTGGCATAGCATCGACGATGTGATGATGCAGATGATGAAGGAGAGCGACAACCTCTATGCCGAGGCCACCTACTATCAGATGGCAGCCAGCTGCGGCCATCGTCCGGCTACAGCCCGTGATGCCCAAAAGTATGAGGAGGCATTGCTCACGCGTGCAGGCTTGGACGCCGAGGTCTACCGTCTGGCTGACGGCAGCGGTCTTTCGCTCTATAACTACCTCTCTGCCGAGGCTGAGGTGATGATTCTTCGATATGCATGGCTGAAGCCAGCGGTCTATAACCATCTTTTGGCCACTCTTCCCGTAGCCGGCGTTGACGGTACGCTGAAGAAACGCATGACCGAAGACGAGGCAGCCCGCGGCAATGTCGTGGCGAAGACAGGCACCGTTACCGGCGTGTCAGCCTTGGCGGGCTATCTCACCGCTCCCAATGGCCATCGCCTGGCGTTCTCCATCATCAATCAGGGCATCCGACATGCAGGAGACGGCCGCCGTTTCCAGGACTGCCTCTGTCATGTCCTCTGCACCACTCAATGATACATTTTAGATAAGGAGGAACGGGTATGGCAGCAGGTGATGATTTCTTGACCCCTTGGTATGCACCAGGTAAGACATACGACTATGGACAGGAAAAATATAGTCGACATTTCGAGGAATTCTTTGGAGAGAAGAAACCCGTTCAGAAACCTGTAAAGAAAAAGATGGAGCCGACGCCCTATGCTGAGGCGAAACCGGTAATCGAAACCAGGGTTATCACAGATCAGCATACCCCAGATTTCATGGGTTCTGCCAGCAACGTGAGGTCGCTGGCGCGGGCCGAGTTGACTGCCGCTGCTCGACGGGCCTTACGCGGCGAAGCATCGTTCTCGATGAGAAATGAAGCTATGCAGCCCCCGTGCAGCGCTTGGTTTGTAGAGGCAAAGAAAAATGGCTTGCGCGATGTCACTTTGGTGTTTAGCTTCCTTTTCAAAGACAGTAAAGCCGTATTGGGACAGGAGTTCGCAGCCGTTATCTGCAGCTATATGAATGGCAAGACCACTCGAGTCATCTTGGATTATAGTAATGAGAAGGGATTTTTTGTCGACGAGCAGCCCGTTACGCTAGACTCATGGAAAAAGCCGGCGTTTCCTGATCCAGTCGTCGGACTGCGCAAGGCCCTGCTCGACATCGCTTCTGTGGCTCGAATGGGCACGCCTACCGACTGGTGGGCGAATATGTTTATGAATGCCGCCTACAGACTTGACTCCAAAAACTGTGAATACGACAAGCAGCCGGGCTTGTTCTATCTTCCCCAACCTTATTTCAAGTATCTCATGGTGGTGCAGGAGACCCACCTGGGTATGGGCATGGGTTCCTGGTATGACCTTCCCATTGTTGGGGAGAAACAATTCCGTCTTGCCACTCATGAGTTTGAATATCAGAAATGCAGGGCATTGCTCTATGCAGTCAACAACTTCTAATTGCCTGCCAGCCAGCCCATGGACTATCAACTATATCCAATTAGAAAGAGCGATGTCGACCTTCCCGTATATCTTATGGTGAAGGCGATGATGGTGATGCGCTCTGTACGCAATTATCGGCATTACGAGCAGGAGTTTCCCGAGGAAGAACAGATGCCCATGCGCGAACTGGCCATGAAGTATGAGCATCATGCTATCTATCTGCTCTTCCCCGCCCACCATCCACAGTTTCGTCTCTTTCCGCCAGAGGTTGCCAGTCAGCGGGTCATCATAGCCGTTTATAGGCAGCCGAACCCCAATGGCATCGCCTTCGAAGATGCCTATCGGTTTATCGGTTTTCTGGATTCAGACCTGAAATTCCACGAGTGCAAGTACGGCAAGGTGCCGATACCCGCTTTTCCTGACGCATCCGGATTGCTTGTCAGCGCCATCAATAGCATCCTGAACAGTATGGAGACACGACAGGTCACCGGAAATGACTGGTATCAGCGTCTTACGAATGTAAGGACAATGGTTACTAACCATGTCGAGGGCATGCATATCCTTCATAATGCAGGACTCTTCGATCATGCTTCGCTATGGAAACAGCTTGCCGCTTCGGGTATTTGGCTGCAGGAGGTCGACACGTTGAAGGCTAGGCTGACAGAAGCCTTGGCTATGTTCGCAATGTCGGTAGTCAATGCCACTTGGCAGACGACGCAGGTAGCCCAACCGGCTGGAGAATTCAGGATTCCAACTATTGGCTGGCGGGAGCAGAAACTGGAATGGAAGCCAGTAGAGAAACCAGTAGAGAAACCGGTAGAGAAGCCGATTGAGAAACCGATAATAGAGAATCCTGTCATTGAGGAGCCGATAAAGAAACCGGTAACAAGGAAACCGAGAGAAAAACCATCTCCACATGTAGAAGCAAAGCCTACGCCTCCCAAGAAGAATCTCACGAGAAGGGAAAAAGATGAAGTGAAGAAAAACAATAACCTTATCATTAAGACTGTCATCATTTTTGTTGCTGCCGCACTTATCCTCTTCTTGCTGGTAAGTTTTACCAAATATGCGCTGGTGGGGTCCGTAGTCGTTACAGGTGGCGGCATGATAGGCATCATTGCGGCAAAGGTGGGGAGGATGAGCGAACACTATGAGTATACGCATCCGCTTGGCTTCCGCATGTTGCTTGTTTTTGTGGGAGTCTTCTGCCCTCTTCTCCTTATCCTTCCTTGTCGTGAACTGGCGCATGCTCTCTATCGAGTTACGGAGGGCAGCGTAGGGCCGGGTTCGCTGTTTCTGATGGTGCTCTTCATCATGTTGCCGCTGTTCTTTTGGGCTTGGCTGCGGCGGCGGAAAGCTACGGGTGACAAACCGGCGCGACCCTATTCGCTCCTTATGGCTTTGGCCATAGCCCTGATTATCGGTCAGGCATTGGGATCCATCAACGCAGCCAAACGCATTGGCTATCAGGAATGGACGATTGAAACGAGCAATGAGTAATGAACTATGAATAACGAATTGTTGCAACCGCTTTGGTATGAGAAGGGTACGCCCGATGGTGGCTCCTTCTTTTTCGGACGTCCCTCTACTGCTGCCGTCCAAGACGTTGTGGAGGGCGTATGCGATTATAGGCTTTTCCCTATTCGTAGGTCGGATGCTAATCTGCTGCTCTATCATACCATCTGGGACATGCTCTCGGGTGATAACCCAATGGACTTTTTCAGGATGGTATGCGGCAAGGACTCTCCTGTGAGCAAGCAGCCATATAACGGTACTACAGAGTGGACACGCCCCTATTTCCTCTTCCCGTCGGATGCTCAGTCGGAGAGATTCTCCCTTGAAATCTATCACCATCCCTTCATCGTCGCGGGCTATTCCATGACTTGTTGTGCCTTAGGCGAGAGCGGCCTTGTAGAGGAAGATGATGAGCCCCTATTAACCGTCTACTACGTGCCAGAATGGGAGTTTGTCGACGGCGAGCCAGAGGTGGTTTATAGGGAATATTCATCCCACTGCTCCCCGTCTATACCTTATTTTGAGGAAAGTCCGGAAAAGTTCAGGCAAGCCATTTGCAACCTGTTGGCGTTCATCGACAAAAAACACATATACGTAGTCGAGTGGAAACAACGCTTGGAGCTTGCTCTGCGAATGATAGACACCAAAGCCAATGAGTTGCATATCCTGCACAATGTAGGTCTCTATGATATTGACGCCCTATGGAAACTCCTCGTTCAGAAGAACCAGGTGGGTGAGGAGTTGTTTCGAGTAAGTTCAGAGATGAACCGTTGCCTGCATCAGTATGCGATGGCGGTTGTCAATCTGATTGACTGGAAAAAAGGCGGTCGTTTCAGCCAGAATTGTTTTATCCGGAAGGTCGAGATCAAGAAAGACATGCCGCCAAGCTTCTGGAACGATGTGGAGGCAATGGAGAGGGCATTTGAATGGACACCTGCAGAGGAGGAACAGCTCACCCGTGCTTTCTATGGCACCAACCGTTCTAATGCCGGAGCCAATTATGTGGATGTTTTGCGAGAATTGGTGCGTCAGCGTATGATTGATATCAAATAGATTGCACAAACTACTGCAAAATGTGCGAAAATGAGTTGATTTTATGCCATAAATTTGGCTGTGTGCGCAAAAAGCAGTACCTTTGCAGCCGCTTTTCAAGCAGAAGAACATATTTTGTTTAGACAGAAGAACATACAAACATATTTTTTTTAATTTTTTATGGCATTAAAAATTGTAGTACTTGCCAAGCAGGTACCCGACACAAGAAATGTGGGTAAGGACGCCATGACTGCCGAAGGAACGGTGAACCGCGCAGCCCTGCCCGCCATCTTCAATCCAGAAGATTTGAATGCCCTGGAGCAGGCCCTTCGCTTGAAGGAGCAGAACCCAGGCTCAACAGTAGGAATCCTCACGATGGGTCCTCCACGTGCAGGCGAAAT
>JAGAAJ010000008.1 GCA_017615355.1 Prevotella sp. | reverse complement strand
GGGCGCGACATCAACCTGACGATTGCCACCACCAAGGCCATGCAGATGCTTCGTGACTTTTTGAAAGCCGAAGAAGGGCTGAAGGAAGAGTAGTGAAAGTTAAAAAAATATAATCACAAGCAAAAACTTTCAACTTTCAACTTTCAACTTTTTTGTACCTTTGCACCCTGTTTGGAGTAAGTTACTAAAAAAGTACACATTTAAAGAGTAGATAGAAATGTCGAAAGTTTGTCAAATCACAGGAAAGACGGCACAAATTGGTAATAACGTGTCCCACTCAAAGCACCGCACCAAGCGCAGCTTTGACGTAAACCTGTTCAGCAAGAAGTTCTTCTATGTAGAGGAGGACTGCTGGATTCAGTTGAGGATCAGCGCCGCTGGCCTCCGTTTGATCAATAAGGTAGGTCTCGATGCCGCTCTGAAGCAGGCTGTTGCCAAGGGCTTCGTCGATTGGAAGGATATTAAAGTAATAGGAGACTAATCAATCATGGCAAGCAAGAAAGCAAAGGGCAACCGCGTACAGGTCGTACTCGAGTGCACAGAGATGAAGAACAGTGGTCTCCCTGGCACCAGCCGTTACATTACGACGAAGAATCGTAAGAACACGCCGGAGCGCATGGAGCTGATGAAGTATAACCCCATCCTGAAGAAGATGACTCTTCACAAGGAGATTAAGTAAGAGAAAGGCTAAAGTACTATGGCAAAGAAAACCGTTGCTACCCTCCACGAAGGCTCGAAGGACGGTCGCGCTTACTCTAAGGTTATCAAGATGGTGCGCAGCCCGAAGACGGGTGCATACATCTTCGACGAGCAGATGGTTCCGAATGAAGCCGTGAAGGACTTCTTCAAGAACTAATGACTATTTTCAACCACTAATAAATAGGAATCGCATAGGGAGTTGACTCCGTGTGCGATTCTTTTCGTTTTACCCCAACCTATTAGCCGCACTATGAAAAACCGACACAAGCTGACCGAAAAACGATACGTGGTACCCTTCGTGCTCATCACCACGCTATTCTTCCTATGGGGTTTTGCCCGTGCCATTCTCGACGTGCTGAACAAGCACTTTCAGGACGAGCTGCACATCTCCATCACGCAGTCGTCGCTGATTCAGGTGACGACCTATCTGGGCTATTTCCTCATGGCCATACCGGCAGGAATGTTCATCACCCGCTATGGCTACCGTCGCGGCGTGGTCTTCGGCTTGGCATTGTTCGGTCTGGGTGCGTTGGCGTTCATTCCCGGCAACACGTTTGCAGCCTTCCTCGCGGCGTTGTTTGTCATCGGTTGCGGCCTGACGTTCCTTGAGACGGCGGCCAATCCCTACGTGACGGAGCTTGGCGACAAGGAGACGGCCAGCAGCCGACTGAACCTCTCGCAGACCTTCAACGGCATGGGCTGCTTCATGGCTACGCTGTTGGTGGGCAGCTTCCTCTTCAGCGATGAGAAAGGCGGAGCCGACGTGTCTGTTCCCTACGCCATCATGGGTGGGATGGTGCTGTTGATTGCGCTAGTGTTTACAAAGGTGGAGCTGCCAGAAGTGAGAGGTGAGGAGTGTGAGGTGAGAGAATACCAGCCAAGCACATCTCACACCTCTCACCTCTTACCTCTCACCTCTTTATTCCATGACCGCTGGTTTGTGTTCGGCCTCCTGGCCCTGCTGAGCTACGAGGTGGCTGAGATCAGCATCAACAGTTATTTCGTGAACTTCGTTACAGGCACGGGTTGGATGTCGAAGCTTGATGCCTCGCGGTTTGTGTCGCTCGCCCTTGTCATCTTCATGGTAGGCCGTTTCCTGGGCAGCTGGATTATGCGCCGCATAGAGGCCGAGCGGATGCTCTTTTACTGCGCAGTCGGTACCGTGGCCTGTATGGTGCTGACGATGCTCAATCTGGGCACCGTGTCGTTGGTGGCGCTGATAGCCAACTATCTCTTCGAGGCCATCATGTTCCCCACCATCTTCTCGCTTTCCGTTCAGGGATTGGGAAACAAGAAAAAGAGCGCCTCATCGCTGTTGATGATGACGCCCATTGGTGGTTGCGGCTTCTTGCTGATGGGATGGATGGCTGACCATACCAATCCCTTCCTGCCGTTTGTCATTCCTTTGGCAGGCTTTGCCGTCGTATTGGCCTATGCCTTCGTCAGCTCACGTGAGCGGGCCAAGGCCAAGTCGATGTGATTGCAGATATTTTCCTTACCTAAGAGTTCCTGGAAGCCGTTGCGATTGAGCACGGCTTCTACTTTTTCGTTGACGCCGGAGAGCACGACGGTGATGCCTTCGCGCTGGCTCATGCGGCACATGTTCTCCAGATTGTGCAGGCCTGTGGAGTCGATGAACGGCACCTTACGCATACGGATGATACGTACCTGGGGATGTCCGCCGTAGCGTGCCATGATGTCCTCGAAGCGGTTGCCGGCGCCGAAGAAATAGGGGCCGTTGATCTCGTACACCTCCACGCCCTTCGGAATGGTGAGGTGCTCGAGGTTGCCGGCCTGCATGTCGGCATCTTCATTCAGGTCGATCTCGTCGTAAACGGCACGCACGTCGGTCGTCTCACTCATACGGCGCATAAAGAGCAGACAGGCGCAGATGAGGCCCACCTCGATGGCTACGGTGAGGTCGAAGATGATGGTGAGCAGGAATGTCAGCACCAGCACGGTGATGTCGCTCTTCGGATTGCGCAGCAGGGCACGGAACGAACGCCAACCGCTCATGCCATAGGCCACCACCACGAGTACACCTGCCAGACAGGCCATTGGGATATACTGTGCCAAGGGCATCAGGAAGAGGAAGATGAGCAGCAGCACGATGGCGTGGATGATGCCGGCAATAGGCGTGCGTCCGCCGTTGTTGATGTTCGTCATCGTGCGGGCGATGGCTCCTGTGGCAGGGATGCCGCCGAAGATAGGCGACAGGATATTGGCCACACCCTGACCGACGAGCTCCGTGTTAGAGTTGTGATGGTCGCCGATGACACCGTCGGCAACCGTAGCCGACAGCAGGCTCTCAATAGCACCCAGCACGGCGATGGTCAATGCCGGAGCCACCAGCGCCTTGATCTGTTCCCACGAGAGGGCGGGCATCGTCATACGCGGCATCTGCGACTTGATGCTGAAGCGGTCGCCGATGGTCTCAATCGACGTCACGCTGGCATATTCCTTCAGCAGCAGGGCCACTACCGTCATTACGATGATGGCAATCAGCGAGCCGGGCACCTTCTTGCTCACTTTCGGCGAGACAGCGATGATGGCCACGCTGGCCAATCCGATGGCGGCACTCCACGGGTCGATGTTCGTCAGGTTCTGGAAATAGGCACCCCAGCGCTCGATGAAATCACTTGGCACGCTGTCCATCTGCATTCCCAGCAGGTCTTTCACCTGCGTAGTGAAGATGGTAACGGCGATACCGCTGGTGAAACCCACGATGATGGGGTAGGGGATGTACTTGATGATAGTGCCCAGATGCAGCAGGCCGAAGCCGATGAGGAAGACGCCTGCCATCAAGGTGGCGATGGTGAGGCCCTCGATGCCATATTGGCCGATGATGCCTGAAACAATAACGATGAATGCACCTGTGGGGCCTCCAATCTGTACCTTCGAGCCACCGAAGGCGCTGATGGCCAGGCCTGCCACGATGGCGGTGATGATGCCCTTCTCAGGGCTGACGCCGCTGGCGATGCCGAAGGCGATGGCCAGAGGCAGGGCTACGATGCCCACAATGACGCCTGCTAGAAGGTCGGCCGTCAGCGTCTGTCTGTTGTAGTTTTTAATGGCCGAAACCATCTTCGGCCTGAAGTCTAAAGCTCTCATTACTTTATAATACCTATTGAAAATTATCCTGTTCTCGCAAATTATTTGCAAAATTACTGCATTGTTTGCGCACACACAAACATTTTTGCATAGTTTTTGCAAATATATGCCGATTCATTGATTTATTTTCATTTAAGTTTCTGAAGTTATTACTGAACACAAAGACACGAAGACACAAAGATGTGCCTTTGTGTTCAGTTTTTTTATAGGCTCTTTTGTTGATTCACATTCAATTTTTAAATTCAGATTTATATTTTATACCTTCATCCTTCATATTTTTTAATTATCATATTGGCTTTCAGGTAATTATGAACGATTTTTTAAAATTGAACCTTCATAATTCTTCATAATCCTTCATGTTTTTGCCCAAAATAACATCACTCCCATTGCTGAGTTTTATGACTCTAAGGAGACTCTTTTTTCTGCTGAGGAGGCTGTTTATTCTGCTGAGGAGCCAGTTTATTTTGCTGAGGAGGCTCTTGAGCTTCAAATTCTCGAGAGATTCAATGCTAAGTCAATGCTTTAGAATCGTCAGGAGGCTCCCTTATGACATTTTGCAGCCGCTTGAAGTGTGCCAGCAAATGTGTGACAACCTTGTGTCAACCTATGACAACCTCAAATAGGTTGTACGGCCTTTATACATCGGCATTGTGACAACGTGACAACCTTAAATGCGAAAAATCTATATTAGTCAGATTTGTTTACTCCCGTTTTGTCCAAAGCTTCATGCAAAATAGTTCAAGCTTCTTCAGAGTTTGTGGTGCATAGATGAAGAATTATCTACATAAATGTGCTGGTTTCAAAATCTTTTTGTATCTTTGCCCCGAATAACAACAAAAAACCGTAAAGACACTACAACTTTTATGCGTATGAAGAAGATATTATTGTTTATTATGTATTTTCTTATATCAGCAACTTTTAATGTAGCTTGTACAAGCAAAAGTTTGAATTATGCAAAGAGTGAAGAAAATACTTATAGAGATAACAACAATGAGAATCTCATGGAGCGATACGACTCCGTATTTGATGTTCATGGACCTGTGAAAAGTATTTCATTTACGCTAGAAACAAAAGAAGAAATCTACGACTTAAATTATGCCATTTCAAAAGTAGAATATCTTCCTCATGGCCCCATCTGGAATGTTATAGGTAATAAAAACCTGAGGCTAAAATATTTTATGATTGATGAAAATTCTAATCTTAACTGTCAGTTCGTGACGGCAGATTTTGAAGAATTAGGAGTCAATATTACTTATAATTACAACCCCCAAACTCATCGATTCGATGAGAGAGTATGTCAATACGATCCAGAAGGTGAGGGATGTGTCCTTCATTATTTGTACGATAAAAATGGAGACATAACCTCTGCTGAGTTCATTTCTTATGTTTTGAATTATGAGATGACGGGCTATGATGAATGTAAAAAGGTATATAAAGTGGACGATGGAGATAAAGACCAGTATGGTAACTGGACACAACGTACATTGTCAAATGATAAAGAGAGCATCATAATAAATAGAGATATAGATTATTATAATGAGAAAGAAATTGTAAAGAATGTTATGGTTTTCCAAGGTGACAGTATCCATGATAATGAAACAGTAGGCGATTTCAATGGTGATGGTATTTTGGAAAAGTCATGGGTAAATTTAGCTGATATAGGTGATGATGACCCAAGGTTTGCTGAATATGTTGAGTTAAAACTATCCTTTACAGATTCAAAAATAGAATCGGCTAATTTGGGTGAAGGATACGGTTTTTCATTATTCAATATAGGTGATATAAATGGTGATGGATGTGATGATATTGGCATGATGCCTTCTCCTGCAGTGTCTAATTTTAATAGCTTTCATGTTTGGGTAAGTGATAAAGGAGTTAATTGGCATCAACTGCTAAGTTGGCCTATATACACAGAAACGCTTTGTAATGAACATGGCTCAAACTTCATTCCAGTTAGACGCTCTGATAGTGGTATTATAGAGTATTATTCAATAGATGAGGAAAGCAGTGATCCATTAGATATGTATACTCACCATATTTGCCAGTTTAAAATAAAAGATTAAAGGTGACATTGGTGACAGGTCAGTGAAGTGAACCCAGAAAGTTGCGTCTAACTTTCTGGGTTTGTCACACCATCAATATCAACAGCGGGCGAATCGCGAGTCGGTTCGCCCGCTGTTTGTATGCCCTGTTGTGGAAAGCAAGAAAGAAAAAGAAAACGGCTTGTAATTTGGAACTTTCAGAAATATTTCGTACTTTTGCAACGATTACGAAAAAAATCGTAACGAAAAAAGTCGTAATATGGAAAACCCTTTAAAATCACGAGGGACAGGAACTTTGATACATAGTTGAATCATGGTTTCTGTCCCTCAAGATTTGTGTATTCGAAAGCCTGAAAGTTGTTACTCTCGCAGAAAGCAAAAAACAGGGGTGCAACCATCGTGGCTGCACCCCTATAATAAATAATGTGTAGGCTATTCTGGCTTATTGCTTCTTCAGCAGGTCGCGAATCTCGGTGAGGAGTTCTTCCTGCGTGGGACCCTTGGGAGCCTCAGGAGCAGGAGCCTCTTCCTTCTTCTTTGACAGCTTGTTGATGCCTTTGATCATCATGAAGATACAGAAGGCGATGATGAGGAAATCAACCACATTCTGAATGAATGAGCCGTATGCGAATACTGATCCCATGCCTTTGGCATCGGCCAGGGGAGTACCTTCGGGGATACCGTCTGACAGGGCTACATAGAGATTGGTAAAGTCAGTATTGCCCATCACCTTACCTACTAGCGGCATGATAATGTCGTCGACCAGCGAGCTGACAATCTTGCCAAAAGCACCGCCGATGATCACACCAACGGCCATGTCCATTACATTGCCTTTCATGGCAAACTCTTTGAATTCCTTAACAAATCCCATAGTGCTAAAATTTTAAGTGGTTAATGTTTATGGTTGAATGTCGTTTTTGTAAACTTAACGTTGCAAATCTCTGCTAAATGGTTGACCTAAGACAATTTTCAAATTCTGATTTTCAATTTTCAATTTTATTAAGACTGAAATTTGATGCAAATGTAAGAATTATTTTGTAACTTTGTGCCCGAAAACAGAAAAAAATGCATCGGAGGGTGCAAAAAAGTGATTTTTTCAATTTATTCATTCTATAACAAACAAAAAAACAATGACAAAAGTTGCTATTAACGGCTTTGGCCGTATCGGTCGCCTCGCATTCCGTCAGATGTTCGAGGCTGAAGGTTATGAAGTAGTTGCAATCAACGACCTGACCAGCCCGAAGATGCTGGCTCACCTGCTGAAGTATGACACCGCTCAGGGTGGTTTCTGTGGCAAGTTCGGCGAGAACAAGCACACCGTTGAGGCTGGTGAGGACTTCATCGTTGTCGATGGTAAGAAGATCACCATCTACGCTATTCCTAATGCTGCTGAGCTGCCTTGGGGCAAGCTGGACGTTGACGTCGTTCTCGAGTGCACTGGTTTCTATACCTCAAAGGAGAAGGCTTCTGCTCACCTGACCGCTGGTGCCAAGAAGGTTGTGATTTCTGCTCCTGCCGGCAACGACCTGCCCACCATCGTTTACAACGTGAACCACAAGACCCTGACTCCCGCCGATACCGTGATCAGCGCAGCTTCTTGCACCACCAACTGCCTGGCTCCCATGACCAAGGCTCTGAACGATTTCGCTCCCATCCAGAGCGGTATCATGACTACCGTTCACGCTTACACTGGCGACCAGATGATTCTCGACGGTCCTCAGCGCAAGGGTGATGTGCAGCGTGCCCGCGCCGGTGCTCAGAACATTGTTCCCAACTCAACGGGTGCTGCCAAGGCTATTGGTCTCGTGATCCCCGAGCTGAACGGTAAGCTGATCGGTGCTGCCCAGCGCGTTCCGACTCCTACAGGTTCTACCACTATCCTGCACGCTGTTGTCAAGGGTGAGGTGACTGTTGAGGACATCAACGCTGCTATGAAGGCTGCTCAGAACGAGAGCTTCGGTTACACCGAGGAGAAGCTCGTCTCCAGCGACATCATCGGTATGAAGTTCGGTTCGCTGTTCGACGCTAACCAGACCATGGTCAGCAAGATTGGCGACGGCAACTCTCTCGTTCAGGTTGTTGCTTGGTACGACAATGAGAACAGCTACACCAGCCAGATGGTTCGCACCATTAAGTACCTTGCTGAACTGAAATAAGCAGCGAGTCAGACGAAAGAAAAAAATGCCGCCGACGTTGTCGAGGGGCATTTTTTTTGCTTTCGGTTTGCATTAGCAAATCAATAAAGCCGCCCGACAAACATCGAGCGGCTTTTCTTATGGATATCACTTAGTACCTGTCAGGGTAATGAAATGCCCAATATGTCTAAATCATCATCTTCCATGAAACGTGACATGTTAGGATCGCTTTGATCACCGGCTCCAGGGCCGCTGCCAGCCAATGGCTGCAGCTGACTGAGCATGACAACCTGTATGGTTGGGATGATATATTCTTTTTTCATAATCGTTACTTTTTTATTAGAATTATTACTTCACAATCACCTTTTTGCCGTTTACGATATACAGGCCCTTCTGTGGCTGCATAACACGACGGCCCTGCAGGTCGTAATAGTTATTGTTGACGTTAAGGTTATTGTTGAGATCGTTAATCGCGGTTGCTGTGTCACCGCCAATGCTGAGACTGGTAACGGTGCGGTCGAAGATGCCAGGCTTGAAGAAGGCACGGAAGGGAGCACTACCGTTGGTCAGTTCGAATTTATTGCCATCAGCATTGATACAGTAGATGTTTGCGGTGTTATCTTGCACTGTGCTGCCGATGAAACGGTAGTTGTCGCCAGTGACAGAAGAGATGCTACTACTCTTGTGCACAACTGCGTTTACGCCTTTGAAAATAATTTGTTTGCTGCTCAAATCCCAATTGTCACCCCAATGATTACCTGGGAATGCAACGATGTAGGGAGTGTTAGCCTGCAATGTGTTGCCATCTACAAAGTCGAAACTTACAGAAGTTGCACCGTCGCCAGCGAATTGCTTCACCCAGAAGTTCTTGCCCGTATCGCTAGCACTATGGAACCAATCAATCCCCGTGCCGTCAGCCGTCACATTTGTCACATCAAAGGGCAACATGATGGTGTTCCAGCCATTATTACCATCGGCGCCCGTTGTGAAGGAGTATTTGAACTCAATGTTTCCTGCCGTGAAGTCCACAGGCGAGAAGAATCCATTGCCATCCTGCAAACTGATGTTTTCAGCGGTATATGTGCCGTTGTTGTTTTTAACTACATTACTATTGGTCAGTCCATCAGGGGGGGTAGTTCCACTATAAATGTATAATGTGTTAGGCTGGGTGTTGGGCGTAATGCTGGTGACACCAGTACCTGTTACGTCGACCACTAATGCATTAGCGGGAACTGTGTAAGTAGTCGTGGACTTATTCACCTCTCGAGTTCCGTCTGCGGTATATGTGATAATTCCTGGCTTAACGGTAAAGGGACCATACGATGCCCAGTCTGTCCAATCTCCATTCTTTATATAGGTGACCAACAAAAAATACTTTTCATCATATTTTAGGTTATTTACTTCAATGGGAATGGTAATGGACTCGCCAGCAGGAATAGTGATAAGCGATGACGTGTAGGTAAGCAGGCCAAAATCTCCATCTTTTCGTATTGCCCATTCATAATAGCTAGAATAGTTTTTGTCGGTCTCAGGATTTTTCACAGTGATGGTGCCTTTTAATGTAGAGCCATAGACATAGAAATTATAACCGGAGATTTCAAGGTTTTCTACATTCCAGCCGGTAACAGTAAGCTCAACATCATCGGTAGTTTCTATTTGAGTCCCAGAAACTGTTAGCTCGGCATATATATCATAGTCCAAATAATAATAATTACCGTTTCCAATTGGAACCATACAATCAATAGTACAATTTCCTGTAAAACCACTGGGCGTGTAAGGTATCACGCAGTCCTTTGTCTCTCCAGCATCTATGACAAATGTTTTACCTGTAATTAATCCCATACCCTCAATATAAATCCATAGATCGCCGTCATATTGATCTGTACCATTGTTAGTAATATTGAAGGTGACATCCACCGTTTCGCCTAAGGAGACGGTGCTTTGGCTGAGCGAGACACTATTTAATGCTAAAGAGTAGTTTTGGGTAGATACATCTAACACAGTGCCGTTATCTGATGGTTTCTGTATGCCGACTACAGCACCCTGACCATAGTTAAAGCCGTCGGTACTGCTGCTACCGCCAATGCCCTGTGCATCGGGATCAAGCGCAGAAAGCTTGAAGTAGCTATCACTCATACCGTCCCATCCCCAGTTGATGTGGAAATAATCTTCAGTATCATATCCGTCGCATACAAAGGCATGTCCACCTCCGTTTGACTGGCCTGAATAAACCATCGCACGACCCTGATTTAGTTCGTTATAAAGCAGGTTGATCCAATTCGCATACGAATAAAAGCTACGATCTTCATATGAAGTGGTTTCCGAATATCCAAAATAATTTTTCAGCGCAGTAGCGACCTCAGCTGTATTAGCAGCCGACGATTCTCCATAGTTCATTTTGACGGAAGAACCACAATAATGCATCAGCTCAGCAACAGCAGAAGCTTGTTCGTCTGTGTAATTTGGAGTGTTGTTTGTTATCCTATAGTCATCTATCATGTCGTCCCACCTGAAGGTTGTTGCTTCCAGAGCACCCACAGGGACACATGGGGTGTCATTATAATCTTTATCATAGGCAGGCAATCCTGCAGTCATGTTGGCATACCTATTGTATTTCATAACCTGCGCCATCGCTGTGGCAACACAGCCCGTAACTGATTTTTCACCAGACGTGTATTCAGGACATAGGTCGTTATATGGTGTACCCTGATTCCATGTGGTGGTCAGCAATGGAGCAATAGCAACCTTGGGGGCTTTGTTGATGTGTGCTGTATGATGGGCAGTGGGGCCATCGACTGAAACAAAGTGATGCTCCTTGGCCCAGGCAATCTCGTCGGCATAGCCCTGGAGCCAAGCGCGCATGTTATCGGGCATGTGGTCGGGATCGAGGGTGCCGCTGTCGCTATAGCCGAGAATGGGCAGGGCACAGTCGTCGTTGCTGACGATGATGAAGCCACCGTCGTTGCTGACATTAAACACGTAGAGGCCGCTGACCTGCTTCTCCTGCATGAGCTGCGGCGTGACGCCGGGAGCATGTCGTGGACCGTTGCCACTTGCGATGCGGCTGTTGAGGAAGGTCTGTGCCTGCTGGCGTGCCTTCTCAGCGGTTACCTGGTCGGCCCAAAGCTGGCCCACCGTTCCCCAAAGAGGGAAGAACAGTACGAGGAGCAACGTCATCGCCACCCTCGTCAAAAAGGTACTTTTTCTCATCATATCTATAGTTTGGGTTAATATCTGCTGCAAATTTAAGGAAAAAAAACGAATCATCAGCAAAAATGAACAAAAAAATCTTCCTCGCATGTACATTATCTATAAAGAAAGGGAGCCAGCCGAGGTGACTGGCTCCCTGAAAGGATTAGTCATTGTCTCCTGTGACGGTGACCTTCAACGTACAGTTGACGTTGTAGTTGCTCTTCAGGCGAATCTTCAGATTGTACACACCTGGAGGACAGTTGTAGTTGACGAACAGCGGCCAGCCTTGGTTGGCATAATGCGTCTGGAACTGGAAGTAGTTGTTGGGATTGCATTCGGGGTCGAGCTCCACGCTATTGAAGTCGAAACTCTCATTGTCGCTGTCCTTGGGTGCCCATACAATGTCGAAGGAGGGATAAGAGTTCGCATGAGTGGTAATCTCCTCCGGGCTCGTACCAATCATCGTGTACTTCCAGCCCTCGCCGGTGGCCACTTGGATGGGTGCCTTCACTTCGGGATTGCTCTTCAGCCCGAGGTACACCCAGACATCCTTGTTGTCATTGGACTTGAGCGAGGTAAGGGTCTGCGTAGCGGCATCCCAGGAGAAGAAGCCTTCGTCCTCGCCTTTGCGGGCCTTGCTGTAGTCGGGTGACTGGCCAACGAGCTGCACGTCGTTCCAGTCCCATACGGCACCTTCCTCATCGTAGCGCTCTAGGGTTACCTTCGTGGATTCGCCCACTCTCACCCAGTCTTTATCATTACTCAATACAAAGTAAGTGATGCTGGGTACGTGCATCTTCATCGTGCCCTTGCCATAGACCTCGAGCTCTACTTCTTCGCTTTGTTGTGTCTCAGGATTCCAAGCCTGCGTGGTGAAGACCAGATAGTAGAGCAGCTCATAGTCGCCGGTGTAGTCCTCTTCCTGCTCATCGCCCGGAGCACGGCGCGGCGCATTGGCAGTCGTTTGGTTGCAAGGTTTACGTATCAGGATCTTGCTCTTGCCGTCGGGCTTGATATCGCCCTCGGTGGTCATAGAGCCTTCTTCTCCGCTGGTGCACATGAAATCGCTCGACACGTAGATGCCGTCATAGATGCCGAAGCCAAATTTGGCGCCTGGTGTGTTTTCAAACTGTTGTCCTGTGAGCGCCAGGACGACATCTGCCATCGTCAGGGGAATATGTCCGTACACCATACCCTTTGTATCGAGGTTGCCTTCTGCATCGACCGCCTCATCGTTCAGCTGGAACGTGATGAAGTCTTTTGTCTTAGTCCATTCTGAATAGTCGGGATTGTAAGAGCGTGTCTGTGTCTCGCCGGTCTTCTTGTTCTTCACCACGTAGCCGTTGTCAAGCTGGTTGGCCTTCTGAAGGTCGGGGTCGTCGATGGCACAGGGGTCTTGACCGCCGTCCTTCTTGATCCAAACGTAAGAAGTGGCATCGCCTTCCCATTCCACGTTGTTGCGCTTGATGTAGGCGATGGCCTTAACTGTGCTTTGTTCTACACCCTCATCGGGCGTTACGTAGGCATACACCTTGCCATCGGCATCGGTAGTGCCGTAGCGGGGCGACACCGTGCCACCGGTAGAGATGAATTCTATGCGCTGGTGGGCCGCTGGCAAAACATCAGTGCCTTCGGTTTTCATCAATTGGAAGATGACAGGCACATCCTTGGCACCCTTTTCTACCTGCTGACTAGGTGTCAGGCTGACAATAGTGAAACTGAGCAGTTTTAAGTATTCCTTGACCTCATTGACTGGATTTGGTAACTCTGGCTCTTTCAGAAGAAGTTTGAAACTGAGGGTTTCCACTTGCTTAGTGCCTTTCTTGATCTTAGTCGATGCATAGCCTTCCTCATCGGTGTACTTCAGCACCTTGTTGTTTTCACTTTCATCAGTTTCGAACTCCATCAGCACACCTGCCGTGGGAATCTTCTCGCCAGAGACGTGGTCGTAGTGGAAGGCCCTGATCTTCAGATCCAGCTCCTCGCCCTGCATCAGGACGTTTGTAGGCTCTGCAGGCTGTTCAACTTCAAAGGTTTCTGGAATCCGGAGGAGTGTTTCGATATCTGCCTCGGCATCGCTCAAGAAGTTCTCGCCGTATGTCTGGTTGAGCTCGAAAATCGTGTTGGGAATATTCGCCATGTGCATGTGAATGTTTCTGAACCGACCCACAAGCGCTCTCCTGGCCAAATAGCCTGGGGCAAACTCGGGTTCGGGTTCCCATGAGGTAGTCTTCGAGTGTAGCCATTCGTGAAGACTGAAGCTGGATTCGACGCCATTGCCATAGAAATTGATGTTGAAGATAGGGTAAACGTCTGCCCGACCATAGGCAATACTGTTCTTGTATTCTGCCGTTCCGGCGTTCATCTCCGGGTAAATCAGCTCGGTCTTTGTGCGGTCAATCGTCTCCTCACAGGTGTAGGTGTCTGGTTGAGCCTTTTCCGTGTCCAAGGCCATGCCATACTTGAAGTGCTTGCCCAGCTTCAGGCCGGACTTGATGTCGGCAATACCCATGAGGCGTACGCCGTAGCTACATTTCAGGTCTCCACCCAGTACGACCTGCACTGGGATGCCGTCAACTGTGAACGTGTAGCGGCGTTGGATGATGTTCTCCTGGAGCATCGGGTCCGTACTGGCCCATCCGTCTGGCTGGATACTTATCTGCGTGGCAGTGTTGCTGACGGTGTTCAAGACGGTTTCACTCTCCCAATCGCCTTCGAGCATGACGCTGGCCTTGGTGACGTCGGACTTCCACACCTTGTACCATGGCTCCTTCTTGAACGTGTAGGAGATGGTGCCTTTCATCTTCATCGCCAGCTTGTATTTGTCGAGCTGGAGTACACCGCGCCTGTCGTCTCCCTGCCAGATGGTCTTGTAGGTGCCTTCGCAGTCGATGCTCAGGTCCTCTGTTGCAGGTGCTCGGTTGCCACGCGAATGGGCAGCATTGTAGACCTCGATGTACCGGCCGTCCTCGAAGACCTCCACTTTCTCGGGCCTGATGACGGGGCTAGAGCTGGCATCCGTGCTACGGGCACTGGCAGAGCCGTCATCGCCCAGCTCGAGGGTGAACTCCTGGTCGCGGAACAGGTTGCCCATGTCACCAGCCATAGTATTCAGGGTGACGGTCTTTCCCTCAACTTTGTCAACGCTTTCGATGACGCGGATGAGCAGGTTGCCTATCTCATTGGGTACCAGCACCACGTCGTACTCGCCCATGATGGGTACTTCGTTAGCGAAGGTAATTTGGACTATGCCAGTTTCAGAGTCGAAGCTGTCGAGGATGTTCTTCTCCCAGTCGATGTCGATATAGCGGGAGTCGTCCTTGCCTGCCTGACTGACGAAAACGGTGTCAGTGAGCAGACCGTCCTTCGTAGCAAGCACCACATAGCCCTCGCGTTCGTCGACAGAGGGGTTCATGGCGGCTGTCACCTCGTGCTGGCCTTCGTCGGCTTTGGAAACGGTAATCCAGGCTGCCGAGGGGGTAGCATCGTATTCCACGTTGGCGTTCACTAGGAAGATGAAGGACTCGCCGTCAGCATCAGCCTCTACTGTCTCAGGATTGGCAAACACATAGTTGGGGCTGCCCACGATGCTTTGAACGAAGTCATAGATGTAGGTGAAGATGTTGCCGTCGTTCTGATGGATGGTAAATCCCGGCGGGGTGGTCTGGAAGTCTACGCTGGTAATCTTTGAAGGGTCGTAGACAATACGCTTGCCGTTCTTGTCTACCACGACGATACTCTGTGCCATAGCCGCGATGCTGAGCATTATCAGCCAGGCTAAAACGAATAGCTTCTTCATTTGCGTACAACTTTAATAGTGACACTTCCAGCTTTCACAACATACGTCCCCACGGGGAGTTCAGAGAGAGACTTTACGTTTCGCTTCACCAGATGGCCGCTGATGTCGTAGGCATCACAGTCGTCGGAGAGGATGTCGAGGCCTGTGGACGTGATGTCCCTGATGCCTGTAATAACGACATCCTCGAAAGTGAACCGCAGCAGGTTGGCGATGGGCCACGACAGCTCGGTAGATGTGCTCTTCAGCGTCACGTTGCCGTTGGCATAGGTAAACTCAGGCATGTCGCTGAATAGTACTTCGGTCTTGTTGCCGTCGTTCAGCCATACAACGATGCCTTTGGCTTTGTCTTCTGCCCAGGCTCCTGTGGAGCTGAGCACCGTGAGGAACAGCAGCATGGCCATCCTCATCAGGTTAGTTCTTGTTTTTTTCATAATTGATTGGTTTTTGTAGTTATTGAACAAAAAGTTTAATTCTTAAACATTATAGTGTACAATCAACCCTTGTCGATGGGTTGTTGCTGGATGGTTTTAGCCGATTTTCTCCTGACTCACCCTATCGGGCACCCGTTCGCTGAAGAGTCGGCGCAAGCCCTGCTCATAGGTGTCAAGGGCTTCGTGGCCCTTGTGGGTGATACGGCAGACGGTGTGCGACAGGCGGCCTAAGCCACTCTTGTCCACTTGAAGATAGCCGGCATCTTGCAGTGTCTTGATCTGAACGCTGAGGTTACCACGCGTGGAATCGGTGATTTTGCACAGATATACGAAGTCTGCGCTCTCCAACGAGTCGAGTGCGACCATGATTTTCAGACGAAGCTCATTGTGGAGTAGGGGATTGATGACGGGAAACTTAAATGTGTCCATAGTTAAAGTTTGTAGTTTATAGTTTATTGTGCATAGTATTTGACATAGTGTTTGAACAGGTGCCCAGGTATGATGAGCGTGATGACGGTGACGAGTGCTGTGATGAATAGTTGCCAGGGCCACTGGTCGCCTTGAAAGAAGAGGGCGACGAATGACAAAGCGGTGCCTATGATGCCGCACATTGTCTTTGGCGTAAACCGCAGAATGATACCAGTGATAAAACAACCCATGCTGATGAGTATTCCCTGGAAGGTGGCGTAGAACTGTTGGAAAACATCAGCAATGCCCATTGTCACACCGCCTATGCAGCTGACGAAACCAACATAAATCCACATCTCCAAAATGATATTCGCATTGAGGGTGCGTCGACCAGTGCGCTCATAGTCTTTCTTCAGAAAATACATCATAAGTGGCACTCCTACCAAGGGAATGCCCAGCCAGATCCAGTCGCACCAATCCTCATTCAGCAGTTTCAGCGCCATAAACTCGACAAAGAGGAATATCGCCGTAGGATAGCCCCAGGCCAAGAAGAGGTTCTCACCCGTTGGCTCCCTATTGCTCATTACCTCTATGCGCGTACGGGCGATGATGCTCAACTCTTCTAAGTTTGAAAGCGGTATGTCATCATGTCTTTGCATCTTGTTCCTAGGTAGAAATAATAATGGTGGTTTTTCAGTAATGCAAATTTAATGTTTGTTTTTTAAACATAAACTATTTTGCCTTCCCTTTTACGGTTTTTTGACAAAATGGTTGTCGTGCGCACATCCCAAATTTTGTCCGTTCCCAATCGTTTTCCAGTCCTAATCCTTTGGTTTCCTTCGAACGGTCATTTGATGGTTTTGTTAAGAAACTTTACCGAGCATGTCGTTGCTAATTTTTTTTCATTATAAAAGTGGAAATAAACCACAATCCATCACTTTTGCTTTCAAGCCTCTGAATTACAGTGAATTGAGGAGTGATGGTTTGTAGTGATGGTTTTTTAAACCATCACTCCTGTTTTTTGGCTTTCTTTTTCTAACTAAAAACAACTGAAATATGCTGATAAACAAGCTCTTTACGAAATTTTGGAGCCTCCAAAATTTCGTAAAGAGGCTCCAGAATTTGCTGCGGAGGCTCCGTATTTTGCTGCGGAGTGCCGCTCAGCAACGGAAATGGCGTCACTCGTTTTGTTGAAAAAAGCGAAAAAAGTGATGGTTTAAACGAACCATCACTACAAACCATCACTCCTTAAACCTTTGAACCACAAAAGGTTAGAAGCACTAGTGATGGATTGTGGTTATTTCTCACTTTTTGAGTAGAAATAATTTTCGATTGCAATTCAGGTAAATTTTCATCTTCTCAATCAACGCAAAAAAGACCGACCTGCCCAGAAATTGAATAGGTCGGTTTTCTTGTAATTAATTGTTGCTAAGACGAATAGCTACTTGTTGTCTACGGCGGCCTGCTCGATGGGCAGACATTTCTTGTAGTTGGCGATGTAGCGTTCGAAGCCTGCGACATCCTCAGCGGTAGGTGCGATGCTGGTACCTGTGTTGCCAGCGAAGACCACCTCCTCGAGATAGTCGGCCAGGTTCTTGCCGTTCTTGTTGATTAGATAACCTGCCAGCAGGGCGATACCCCAGGCACCACCTTCGCCTGCGGTCTCCATCACCGAGATGGGGCTGTTGAGGGCGGCGGCGAGCATGCGCTGACCCACGCCGGCGGTCTTGAAGTAGCCGCCGTGACCGGTGATACGGTCCACGCGAATCATCTCATCCTTGAACAGGATGTCGTTGCCAATCTTCAGCACGCCGATAGCTCCATAGAGGTTCGCGCGCATGAAGTTGGCGAGGTTGAACTTGTCGTTGGCCGAGCGAACGAAGAGGGGACGACCGTCGCTAAGGCCTGTGACAGGCTCGCCTGATACATAGTTGTAGGCCATCAGTCCGCCGCAGTCGGTATCGCCCTCAAGGGCCTTGTTGAAGAGCTTGCCGTAGAGCTCGTTCATATCGACGGGTACGCCGAGTAGCTGCTGATATTCCTTAAAGAGGCCCACCCAGGCATTGATGTCGCTGGTGCAGTTGTTGCAATGCACCATTGCTACTAGGCTGCCATCGGGTGTGGTCACCATATCAATCATCTCGTAGGGCTTCGATAGGGGCTTCTCCAGCACGATCATCGAGAATGAAGAGGTGCCTGCGCTCACGTTGCCCGTGCGCTGTTTCACGGCGTTGGTGGCCACCATGCCTGTGCCAGCGTCGCCCTCGGGAGGACAAACAGGGCATCCGGGCTTCAGGTGTCCGCTGACGTCGAGTTTCTTGGCACCCTCGGGAGTGAGGAAGCCAGCCTGCTCGCCGGCATTCAGGCTCTTGGGCAGGATGTCGAGCAACGTCCATGAGTAGCCCTTTGGAGCGATGAGCTTATTGAATTTCTCCACCATCGTGGCATCGTAGGTCTTTGTGGCGGGATCGACGGGAATCATACCCGAGGCATCGCCCACGCCAAGCACGAACTCGCCTGTCACCTGCCAGTGGACATAGCCGGCGAGAGTGGTGAGGTACTTGATGTCCTTCACGTGCTCGTTGCCCTCAAGGATGCATTCATAGAGGTGGCTGATGCTCCAGCGCAGGGGGATGTTGTAGTTGAATAGCTCCGAGAGCTCAGCGGCGGCCTTGCCCGTGTTGGTGTTGCGCCAGGTGCGGAAGGGCACCAGGATCTCCTGCTTCTCGTTGAAGGCCATATAGCCGTGCATCATAGCCGAGAATCCGATGGCGGCCAGGTTCTCAATCTCGCAGTCGTACTGTTTCAGCACGTCTTTGCGCAGGTCGGCATAGCAGTCCTGCAGGCCATACCAGATGGCCTCGATGCTGTACGTCCACAGTCCGTCGACGAGCTGGTTCTCCCACTCGTGCGAGCCCTGTGCAATGGGTTTGTTGTCCTGGTCGATGAGTACGGCCTTAATGCGTGTGGAACCAAATTCGATTCCGAGAATGGCTTTTCCAGCCTCGATGGTTTGCTTTGCGGTCATTTTTTTTGTTAGTTTTGGGGTTTTGACTGCAAAAATAGTTTTTTTTCCGTAAATGACCAAATATTTCCCGATATTTTCGTGTCTTAACCATTTTGTTTGTAACTTTGCGCTCGAAATCACAAAAACCTACCTATTCGAATGAAAACAAAGAAAATGCTTTTGGGAGTGCTGACGCTGATGCTGGGCATGAGCGCACAGGCACAGAATTACAAGTACGAGACGGTGGACGGCGACATGATGCAGACACGCATCTACACGCTGAAGAACGGACTGAAGGTGTACCTCAGCGTGAATACCGAGGAACCGCGCATACAGACCTATATCGCTGTGCGTACGGGTTCGAAGAACGACCCCGCCGAGACCACGGGTCTGGCCCACTATCTCGAGCACCTGATGTTCAAGGGCACCGACAAGTTCGGCGTCTCTGATCCTGCGAAGGAGAAGCCGCTACTCGACGAGATAGAGCAGCGCTATGAGAAGTACCGTCAGCTGACCGATGCCGACGCTCGTCGTCAGGCCTACCACGAGATTGACTCCGTGAGCCAGGTGGCCGCTCAGTATTTCATTCCCAACGAATACGACAAGCTGATGTCTGCCATCGGCGCTGAGGGCACTAACGCCTACACCAGTTTCGACGTGACCTGCTATACCGAGGATATCCCCTCCAACGAGGTGGAGAACTGGGCAAAGATTCAGAGCGACCGTTTCCAGAATATGGTCATCCGCGGTTTCCATACCGAGCTGGAAGCCGTCTATGAGGAATACAACATCTATCTGGCCGACGACAACGAAAAGACTGTCAATGCCCTGTTGAACAAGCTGTTCCCCACGCATCCCTACGGCACGCAGACCACCATCGGCACGCAGGAACACCTGAAGAATCCCAGCATCACCAATATCAAGAACTACTTCAACCATTGGTACCGTCCTAACAACGTGGCCATCTGCATGGCTGGTGACTTCGACCCCGATAAGGTTATCGCCATCATCGACCGCTACTTCGGACAGTGGCAGCCCGGTGCCGACGTGGCTCAGCCGGTATTCCCTGCCCAGAAGCCTATTACCGAGCCGATAGATACCTCTGTCTACGGATTGGAGGCAGAGAACTTGTGGGTTGGCTACCGCTTCGACCGCGGCAACTCGCTGCAGGCCGACACGCTGGACATTATCGGTGACATTCTCAACAACGGCACGGCTGGCCTTATCGACCTCGACATCAGCCAGCAGATGAAGATGCTCAGCGCCATGGCTGGTGCAGATGTGCTGCGCGACCATTCGATTTTCGTCCTTATGGGAACGCCGAAGGAGGGCCAGAGCTTGGAAGAGGTGCGTCAGCTGCTGCTTGACGAGATAAATAAATTGAAGAAGGGCGACTTCAGTGACGACTTGCTGCCCTCCGTCATCAACAACAAGAAGCTGCACTACTACACCATGCTGGAGAGCAACCGTGCCCGTGCCAATATGTTCGTCAATACCTATATCAATGAGATTCCCTGGAAGCAGCAGGTGGGCTATCTCGACCGCATCTCGGGTATGACGAAGGATCAGATTGTGGCCTTCGCACAGCGCCATTTCAAGAACAACTACGTCACCGTGTTCAAGCGTCAGGGCGAGGACACCACCCTCAAGGAGATTGAAAAGCCCGCCATCACAGCCATCCCCACCAATCGCGATATGGTGAGCCAGTTTGTGAAGGACATCCAGAACGCCCACGTCGATCCCATCCAGCCGCGCTTCGTTGATTTCCAGCGCGACCTCACCTTCGGCAAGACAAAGAAAAACATCCCCTACATCTATGTGAAGAATGTGGAGAACGGCCGTTTCACCATGACGTTCCGCTACGAGTTCGGCGAGGAGGCTGAGTTGAAGTACAGCTATGCTCCCGACTATCTGGAGTACCTCGGCACCGACAAGTTGACCAGCGAGCAAATCAAGCAGCAGTTCTATAAGCTGGCCTGCAACTACAACATCAGCGTGGGTGCCCGCAACATCAACGTTACGCTGAGTGGACTGAGCGAGAATATGCCGCAGGCCTTGGCCCTGTTAGAGAATGTGATGCAGAATGCCAAGGTCGATACCGACGCATGGGAACAGTACATCCAGCTGGTAGAGAAGGGCCGCGCCGACGCAAAGTTGGAGCAGCGCAGCAATTTCTCCCACCTGGTGTCTTACGGCATCTATGGTCCCTACAACGCCTATCGCAACATCCTGACTTCCGAGCAGCTACGCCAAACCGATCCGCAGGAGCTGCTCAACCTGCTGAAGAACCTGAAGCAGTATGAGCACACATTATTATATTATGGCCCCATGACGGAGAAGGAGCTGTGCGACGCTGTGACCAAGCAGCACAAGACGGGAAAGAAATTTGCCGCCGTGCCCGAGGGCAAGCACTACACGTTGGAGACCACCCCGCAGAACGAGGTCTACATTGCTCCCTACGACGCCAAGAATATCTACATGCGCATGGTGCACAACGAGCAGCGCCCCTGGCAACCCGAAGAAGCTGCTGTGAAGGCTCTGTTCAACGAATACTATGGCGGCGGCATGAACACCGTAGTGTTCCAGGAGATGCGCGAGGCCCGTGGTCTGGCCTACAATGCCTATGCCGCCTACATCGATCCGGCATATAAGGACCAGCCTGAATACTTCTTCACCCACATCATCACCCAGAACGACAAGATGATGGACTGCGTGCGTCACTTCAACCTGATTCTCGACACCATTCCGCAGAGCGAGCAGGCCTTCAAAATAGCCAAGGAGGCACTGACCAAGCGCCTGCAGAGCCAGCGAACCACGAAGTTCGGCCTTATCAATGCCTGGCTCTCGGCCAAGAATCTCGGCATCGACTACGACGAGGACGAGCGCATCTACAATGCACTGCCCAACATCAAGCTGAGCGACATCGTCAAGTTCGAGCAGGAGCAGATGGCCCGCAAGCCCTACAGATACATCATCCTCGGCGACGAGAATAAGCTCGACATGGAGGCTCTCGGCAAGATGGGTACTATCCGTAGGCTCACTACTGAAGAAATCTTCGGATACTAAAACAATTACCAATATTCAATAACCATTTTAAAACAAACAACTATGAAGAAAATCTATTTGGCACTGATGTGCATGGCAGGCTTCACACTGATGACCGCCTGCGGAGGAAAGAGTGACAAGAAGGACGGCGAAGCCGCAAATGAGGAAAACACTGAGCAGAATGCCGAGCAGAAAGATGAGGCCGGCGCTACGGCTGATTCCGATAGCCCTACAGCTAAGTTTGAGGCTGCGTTGAAAGAGTGCTATGGTCTGACCTTCGACCAGGTAAAGCCCGACTTTGCCATCAGCGAGACAAACAAGCAGGGCGCCAGCATGTTCTACGGCGATACCCGCGATGCTGACGCCAAGGCCAACCTGCTGAAAGCCGACGGCACCAACCCCACTCAGGAAGAGTTCAATGCCTATGCTACAAAGATGTACAATTTGACCAAGAGCATCTCGCAGGATGGCAAGAATATCGTAGGTTTCAACGAGGCCAGCACAAGTGCTGAGGCTCTTGCTGAGAAACCCATCGACAAATGTATTGGCAAGAACGAATATGACGTAGACATTATCATGACCGGCTGGGCCTTCCGCATGAACGATACATTCTATCAGTGCGATGTCTCGCAAGGCATTGCCAGAAACGGCAACCCTGAGCCTATCGAGCTCAGACTTTACAAAGGCCTGCAGAAGTCGCTCAGCGAATCAATGGAAGATGCCGACAAGGCAATGGAGCAGCTGGGCTACTAAGGAGAATAGAAAATCAAAGAATAAAAAAAGGACTGGTTAGCGCAATGCGCTAACCAGCTCTTTTGTTGTCAGCAAGGTCTGCTCGCCTGAATCCATATTCTTCAGCGTCACCTTGCCCTCAGCTATTTCACTTTCTCCAGCCAAAACGACGAAGGGAATCTGCTTGGCATTGGCGTAGGCCATCTGCTTCTTCATCTTCGCAGCGTCAGGGAACAGCTCGGCACGGATGCCGGCCTGGCGTACTTGGGCGATGATGGGCAGACAATAAGCCGTTTCAGTCTCTCCGAAGTTGATGAAGAGCACGCGGCTGGTCTGCAGCGAGTCCTTGGGGTAGAGGTCGAGTGCGTCGAGCACGTCGTAGATGCGGTCAACACCAAAGCTGATACCTACTCCCGACAGCCCCGGCATACCGAAGATACCCGTCAGGTTGTCGTAGCGTCCGCCACCAGAGATACTGCCCATCGGAGTGTCGAGGGCTTTCACCTCGAAGATGGCGCCTGTGTAGTAGTTGAGGCCACGGGCCAGGGTGAGATCGAGCTGAAGCTCGTTCTCTAGAGGCGTTTGGTGAGAGGTGAATGGTGAGAGGATTGTGCGCAATTCCTCGACGCCCTTCAGGCCGGTCTCGCTGTCTTTCAGCACCTCGGCGATGGTGGTGAGCTTCTCCTCATTGGAACCCTCGAGCAGGATGATGGGCTGCAGCTTGGCAATCTGCTCTTCAGTAAGCCCGTCGTTGCGCAGTTCCTCATTGACATTGTCGATGCCGATCTTGTCAAGCTTGTCGATGGCTACGGTGATGTCCACAATTTTGTCGGCAGCGCCGATGACCTCGGCAATGCCGCTCAGGATCTTGCGGTTGTTAATCTTAATCTGTACGCGTACGCCCAGGCGTGAGAAGACGGTGTCGAGAATCTGTATCAGCTCCACCTCGTTGAGCAGCGAGTCGGAACCCACCACGTCGCCGTCGAACTGATAGAACTCACGATAGCGGCCTTTCTGCGGACGATCGGCACGCCAAACGGGCTGCACCTGATAGCGCTTGAAAGGCAGCTGAAGCTCCTCGCGATGCATCACCACATAGCGGGCGAAAGGCACGGTGAGGTCGTAGCGAAGGCCTTTCTCGCACATCTTCGAAGCAAGGTGCAGAGCATTGCGCTCCAATAGCTCGTCGTCGCTGATTTTTGTCAGACAGTCGCCGCTGTTGAGCACCTTAAAGAGCAGCTTGTCGCCCTCCTCGCCATATTTGCCCATCAGCGTCTGCAGGGTCTCCATCGCAGGGGTCTCAATCTGCTGGAACCCATAGAGCTCATACACCTCACGGATGGTGTTCAGTATGTAGTTGCGCTTGGCCATTTCAATGGGGCCAAAGTCGCGCGTTCCTTTTACTATGCTTGGTTTCATTTCCTTTCAATTGTCTGGTCACGATCCGGACCGATGCTGATAATCTTGATGGGTGTCTCGAGCTGCTGCTCCAGGAAGGCGATGTAATCCTTGAACTCCTGCGGGAACTGCTCCTCGCTGGTGAAGCGGGTCATATCCGTCTTCCATCCGGGCAGTTCCTTGTAGACAGGCTCGATGCCCTCCTCGATATTGTAGGGGAAGTAATTGATCTCCTTGCCGTTCTGCTTATAGGCGACACATGCCTTGATGGTGTCGAAGCCGTCGAGCACGTCGCTCTTCATCATAATGAGCTGTGTCACACCGTTTACCATGATTGAGTAGCGCAGGGCAACGAGGTCGATCCAGCCGCAGCGGCGCTCACGGCCTGTCACAGCACCGTATTCGTGACCTAGGTCGCGAATCTTCTTGCCAGTCTCGTCGAACAGCTCAGTGGGGAACGGACCGGCACCGACGCGGGTGCAGTAGGCCTTCATGATGCCATAAACCTCGCCAATCTTGTTAGGACCAATGCCCAGACCTGTGCAGGCGCCAGCGCAAATGGTGTTAGAGGAGGTGACGAAGGGGTAGGAACCGAAGTCTACGTCGAGCATCGTGCCCTGGGCACCCTCGCAAAGCACGCTTTTGCCCTCACGCAGATAGCCGTTGATCTCATGCTCGCTGTCGACGATGGGGAACTGGCGCAGATACTCCACGCCTTCCAGCCATTTCTTCTCCACCTCGGTGATGTCGTATTCGAAGTTGAGCGACTTCAGGATAGCCTCGTGGCGGGCCTTGGCAGCAGCATATTTTTCTTCGAAGTTTTCGAGGATGTCACCCACGCGCAGGCCGGTACGACTCACCTTGTCGGTATAGGTGGGACCGATGCCCTTGCCCGTGGTGCCTACTTTGTTCTTGCCCTTCTGAGCCTCGTAGGCAGCATCGAGTACACGATGGGTGGGCATGATGAGATGTGCCTTCTTCGAGATATGCAGACGCTCCTTCAGCGGGTGTCCACTCTGTTCCAGTGCTTTCGCCTCGTCCATGAAGAGATCGGGTGCCAGCACCACGCCGTTGCCGATCACGTTTACCTTGTCGCCCTGGAAAATGCCCGAGGGGATGCTGCGCAGCACATATTTCTGCCCCTCGAACTCCAGCGTGTGCCCTGCGTTGGGACCACCTTGGAATCGGGCCACCACGTCATAACGGGGAGTGAGCACGTCGACTACCTTTCCCTTTCCTTCATCGCCCCACTGCAATCCCAGCAGGACGTCAACCTTTCCTTTGTTCATCGTGATAATTTGTTATCTGTTTGATTTATGTTTGTTGCTTTTTCGGGTAATGACAGACTGGCATGTTGAGCAGATGCCGTAGATATAGAGCGAGAAAACATCCTGACGGAAACGCTTCAGGTGCAAAGAGGCAATGGCATTCGCTACCTCCGGCGCCTTCACCTCAGTCACCTTGCCGCACATTGTGCAGATTTGATGACAATGGTTGTTGCCAGGATAATAGGCTTCGTATTTTGTCGTGCCCTTGATGTTGTGGCGGATGACAATGCGAAGCTCGATAAAGAGATTCAACGTGTTATAGAGCGTAGCCCTTGACACTGGGAAACGCTGCTCGTCGGCCAACTTCTGTCCAAGGTCCTCAAGGGTGAAGTGCCCCTCAATGTCGTATACGGCATTCAATATGGCATAGCGCTCTGGCGTCTTGCGAAAATTATTCATTTCCAAATAATTGTCCAAGATGCGCTCGCTGGCCTGGCGTACATTGTCTTTTTTATCTGTTTCCTTCATAAACCAAGGCACAAAATTACAAATAAAGATTGAAGAAGGCGATGGCATGATGTTAAAAATGGCTAAATCCTTATTTTATGTCAAAGATTTTTGGCTATATCATAAAGAATGTGTAACTTTACACCCAAAAACCGAAATAATACACAAATCATAATAAACACAAAACTCAAAAAACAATGAAAACACTAAGAAGAACAATGCTTGGAGCAGGTGTTTTGATGGCACTGGCCTTTGCTGCCTGCACGGGCAGTCAGCAGCCTGAAGCTCAGCTGACAGCATCGGGATTAGATCCCGTAAAGTTTGACACCGTGATTGGTGGCGACAGCGTGAAGCTCTACACCCTGAAGGGCGACAACGGTATGGAGGTGTGCATCACCAACTATGGCGGACGTGTCGTCTCGCTGATGGTACCCGACAAGGACGGTAAACTCGTCGATGTGGTGCTGGGCTTCGACAACATTGCCCAGTACATGGAGAAAACCACCGACTATGGCTCAAGCGTAGGCCGCTATGCCAACCGCATCAATATGGGTAAGTTCACCCTCGACGGCGTGGAGTATCAGCTGAAGCAGAACGACAAGCACGGCGGACGCGACCACTGCCTGCATGGCGGCGGCGACACAGGCTGGATGAATCAGGTCTATAAAGCTGAGCAAATCGACAGCACCACGCTGAAGCTGACCATCGAGGCCAAGGACGGCGAGGATGGTAACGGATTCCCTGGCAACGTGGTGGCCATTACCACCTATAAGATTGTGAACGGCAATACACTCGACATCACGTGGGAAGCTACGACCGACAAGCCCACTGTCATCAACCAGACCAACCACAACTATTATAACCTGAGCGGCGACTTCGAAGAGAAGGAAGGCGGCTTGCAGCAGTTAATCACTGTCAATGCCGACTCGTTCACCGTAGCCGATGACAGCTACATGCCTACTGGCGAGATTCGCGCTGTGGAAGGCACCACGATGGACCTTCGCACCGAGCACAAGATTATCGACGGCCTGGACCGTGAGTATGACCAGGTTAAAAACGCCAATGGCGGCTATGACCACAACTGGTGTCTGAACACCAAGGGTGATGATACACAGGTATGTGCCACTCTTTATAGCCCCAAGACGGGCATCTATATGGAGATGTACACTAATGAGCCGGGCGTGCAGGTGTACACTGGCAACTTCCAGGGCATCAATGGCGAGGAGAATGTCGTCCGCAAGCTGGGCAAGCACTATCCTCAGTACATCAGCGTCTGCCTGGAGAGCCAGAAATATCCTGACAGCCCCAACAAGTACATGTTGCCAGGATGGGAAAACAGCAATCCCATTGTGACGCCTGAGAAACCTTATTACAGTCACGCTGCCTATAAGTTCTCTGTGAAGTAATTTTAATTCGTAATTCACCATTCGTAATTAGATTATGACACAATCAGAAAACGGTAGCCGCAGCTACCTCATAGGTATTGTGATGGTGGCCGTCTTGGGCGGTCTTCTCTTCGGCTACGACACGGCTGTTATCTCTGGCGCCGAGAAAGGCCTGCAAGCCTTCTTTAAGGATGCCCAGGATTTCACTTATACTGACGGCTGGCACGGTTTTACATCGGCTAGTGCTCTGATAGGCTGCATCATCGGCTCGGCTCTCAGTGGTCTTTTGGCTACACGCTTAGGCCGTAAGAAGTCGCTCATCATCGCTGGTTTGCTTTTCTTCGTCTCGGCATTGGGTTCAATGACGCCTGAGTTCCTGTTCTTCGAGCATGGAAAGGCCACCTTCTCGCTGCTGATTATGTTCAACATCTACCGTATCATCGGTGGTATCGGCGTAGGCCTGGCTTCAGCCATCTGCCCGATGTACATTGGTGAGGTGGCTCCCTCGAACATCCGCGGTATGCTCGTCTCGTGGAATCAGTTCGCCATTATCTTTGGTCAGCTGGTTGTCTACTTCGTCAACTTCTTCATCCTAGGTGACCACATCCAGCCGCTCGTGGAGGAGATGGGCAAGGGACTGGCTGCCATCAACCCTGCCGCCCAGTGGACGGTGACGACGGGTTGGCGCTATATGTTTGGCTCTGAGGCTGTGCCCGCAGGACTCTTCGCCCTGCTGATCTGCTTTGTTCCTGAGACACCGCGTTATCTGGTGAGCATTGGCAAGGACAGCAAGGCATTGGGCATCCTGTCGCGTATCAACGGTACATCGAAGGCTCAGCAGATCCTGACTGAGATTAAGGAAACGATGGTGGTGAAGACGGAGAAACTGATGACCTACGGTGCAATGTGCATCTTCATTGGCATCATGCTCTCTGTGTTCCAGCAGGCTGTCGGCATTAATGCTGTGCTCTACTATGCTCCGCGTATCTTCGGCGATATGGGTATGGACAACCCGATGATGATTACCGTCTTCATGGGCATCATCAACATCCTCTTTACCCTCGTGGCTATCTTTACCGTTGAGAAGTGGGGACGCAAGCCTCTGCTCATCACCGGTTCGCTGGGTATGGCAGCAGGCGCCCTTGGCGTTGCAGTCACCTTTGGACATGCAGGTCTGGAGTTTGTCACCGCCGCCTCACTACTTATCTACTCCGCTTCGTTCATGTTCTCGTGGGGTCCCATCTGCTGGGTACTCATCGCCGAGATCTTCCCCAACACTATCCGTGGTGCAGCTGTGGCCATTGCTGTGGCCTTCCAGTGGATTTTCAACTTCATCGTTTCGTCCACCTTCGTGCCTATGTTCAATATGCACCTGTCTGAGGGCGACGACTTCGGCCACTGGTTTACCTATGGCCTCTACGGCATCATCTGCGTCGTGGCTGCCATCTTCGTCTGGAAGCTCGTGCCTGAGACCAAGGGCAAGACGCTGGAGGATATGACTGCTATGTGGAAAAACAGGAAAAAATAAAAATGTAAAAGCATAAAACAATACAAAATTATGGATTGGAACGCAAAAGAATTTATTTGGCTTGACTGGCTCGTAATGCTGTTAGGCATTGCTTGCGTCGTATGGCTTGTCTATCGTGCCATCAAGAAAGACAAGGAAAAGATGAAGGGTGCCGACTCGCAGGACTATCTGTTTGGCAAGGGCGAACCCTGGTATGTGATTGGTATGGCTATCTTTGCCGCTAACATTGGATCAGAGCACCTTGTTGGTCTGGCCGGTACTGGTGCCAAGGACGGTGTGGGAATGGCTCACTGGGAGATGCAGGGCTGGATGATCCTCATCCTCGGCTGGCTCTTTGTGCCCTTCTATCAGTTGCTGAATAACAAGATGGGCAAGATTATCACAATGCCTGATTTCCTGAAGTTCCGCTACACCAAGAAAACTGGCTCATGGCTCAGCATCATCACATTGGTGGCCTACATCCTGACCAAGGTTAGTGTAACAGCTTTCACCGGCGGTATCTTCTTCAACTACCTCTGGGGCCTGAACTTCTGGGTGGGTGCCCTCGGACTTATCTTCATCACCACTGTCTTCACCGTCATTGGTGGCATGAAGGGTGTGATGACGATGTCGACTATTCAAACGCCTATCCTCATCGTCGGTTCGTTCCTTGTGCTCTTCCTTGGCTTGGCAGCCTTGGGTGGAGGCAGCATTGCTGAGGGCTGGTCGAATATGATGAACTATTGCGAGACGTTGCATGACGGATATGGTACAACGCACATGTTCCACTGGGAAGATATCAATGCATCGGGCAATCCCGATCCACTCTACCATGAGTATCCTGGTTTCGTTGTATTCCTCGGTGCCTCTATCATCGGCTTCTGGTACTGGTGTACTGACCAGCACATCGTTCAGCGTGTGCTTGGACAGCAGAAGGGTGAGAGTAATACGGAGGTGATGAAGCGCGCTCGCCGTGGCTCTATCGCTGCCGGCTACTTCAAACTGCTGCCCGTGTTTATGTTCCTGATTCCTGGTATGGTGGCCATTGCTTTGGCACAAGACCCGTCGAGCGGCATCACGATGGATATCACCAATAAGGACGATACCGATGGTGCCTTCGCTATGATGGTGAAGAACATTTTGCCTGCAGGTGTGAAAGGTATTGTGACCATCGGCTTCCTCTGTGCACTCGTCACTTCGTTGGCTGCCTTCTTCAATAGCTGTGCAACGCTCTTCACCGAGGACTTCTACAAGCCCATGAAGAAAGGCCTGAGCGAGGCTCACTACGTGCTCGTCGGCCGTATCGCCACGGTGGCAGTCGTTGTGCTTGGTTTGGCTTGGCTTCCTGTGATGAGAGGTATGGGCAACCTGTACAGCTATCTGCAGGGCATCCAGTCATTGCTGGCTCCTGCTATGGTGGCCGTGTTCACATTGGGTATCCTGTCGAAGAAGATCAGTCCGAAGGCTGGTGAATGGGGCCTCATTGGTGGCTTCGTCATCGGCATGTTACGACTTGTCACCAACGTTATTACAGATACTGGCTCCAAGGTGATGGAAGGTGGATTCTGGGATGCTACAGCATGGTTCTGGCAGACCAACTGGCTTGTCTTCGAGTGCTGGCTGTTGGTGTTCATCGTCCTGCTGATGGTGGTGGTGAGCTTCTTCACTCCCGCTCCCTCGAAGGAACAGGTGGAGGCTATCACCTTCACACCCGAATACCGCAAGCAGATTCGTGAGAGCTGGGGTCTCTGGGATATCGTTGGTACGCTGGGCGTCATCGCTCTTTGCGGACTCTTCTATGCATACTTCTTCTAAGCAGCGATGACAGCGTATTACTTAGAACATCAGAAACTATACGTTTCCGTCGACGTCATTGTCTTCGGCTTCGAGGAGAACCGCCTGAAGGTGCTCATCGGTCGACGGCAGATGGATCCCGGTCGTGGCGAATGGAGCCTCTACGGAGGCTTCGTCGCCGCCGACGAGGGTGTCGACGAGTGCGCAGAGCGCACGCTGCTGGAACTGACTGGTTTGAAGAAGCTGTTCATCCGTCAGGTGGGAGCCTTTGGCGCCATCGACCGTGACCCGGGCGAGCGCGTTGTCTCCGTCGCCTACTACGCATTGATTAATGTGAATGACTACGATGAGAAGCTTCGCTTGAAGCACAACGTGGAGTGGGTGGATGTTAACCAACTGCCTGAACTCTATTCCGACCACAACGAGATGGTTCGCCAGGCCCTGCGCCGTATGCAGCTGAAGATGCGTACTGAGCCCATTGGCTTCCGTCTGTTGCCGCAGCTCTTCACCCTCACGCAGCTACAGCGTCTCTACGAGGCCGTCAACGGACAGGAGATTGACAAGCGCAACTTCCGCAAGCGTATCAAGGACATGGACTTCATCGAGAAAACGGATCTCATCGACAAAGATTCGTCGAAGCGTGGAGCCGCTCTCTATCGCTTCAACAAGAAGGCTTACAAAGAAGATCCTAACTTCAAGTTGTAAACAACAATTGATAATTGACAATTATGTTAGAAGAACTCAAACAAAAAGTATTCAAGGCCAATCTTGATTTGGTGAAACAGGGCCTGGTCATTTTCACCTGGGGCAATGTCTCAGGCATTGACCGTGAGAAGGGCCTCGTCGTCATCAAACCCAGTGGTGTCTCTTACGACGAGATGAAGGCTGAGGACATGGTGGTGGTAGACCTCGAAAGCGGCAAGGTGGTTGAAGGCGACCTCAACCCCAGCAGCGACACACCTACACATCTTATATTATATAAGGCGTTCCCCAACATCCAGGGTGTGGTGCACACACACAGCACCTATGCCACCGCTTTCGCACAGGCTGGCCGCGACATCCCCAACATCGGCACTACACACGCCGACTATTTCTACAAGGACATCCCCTGCACCCGCGACATGACGAAGGAGGAGGTGGAAGGCCAGTATGAGTTGGAGACAGGCAATGTCATCGTCGACGAGATCCTGAACATCCGCAAGATCAATCCCGACCACACACCCGCCGTCCTGGTGAAAAACCATGGTCCGTTCTCGTGGGGCACGTCTCCTGACAACGCCGTCTACAACGCCAAGGTGATGGAGCAGTGTGCCAAGATGGCCTTCGTGGCTTTCAGCGTCAATCCCAACCTGACCATGAATCCGCTCCTCATCGAAAAACACTATAGCCGCAAGCATGGCCCCAACGCCTACTACGGCCAGAAAGGACAGAAACATTAAACTCAATATTTACCTATAAAACTAATACACTATGTTCAAAGATTTAGAGATTTGGTGGGTAACTGGTGCACAGTTGCTCTATGGTGGTGACGCAGTCGTAGCAGTTGACGGTCACTCAAAGGAGATGGTTGCTGGTCTGAATGCCAGCGGCAATATCCCCGTGAAGATTGTATATAAAGGTACGGCCAACAGCTCGAAGGAAGTCGAGCAGGTTATGTTGGCTGCTAACAACGACGAGAAGTGCGTGGGTATCATCACCTGGATGCACACCTTCTCGCCTGCAAAGATGTGGATCAAGGGCCTGCAGCAGTTGCAGAAGCCGCTCCTCCACTTCCACACACAGTACAATGCCGAGATTCCCTGGGACAGCATCGACATGGACTTCATGAACCTCAACCAGAGCGCTCACGGCGACATCGAGTTCGGACATATCTGCACCCGTATGCGTGTGGCCCGCAAGGTGGTCTGTGGCTACTGGAAGGATGAGAAGGCTCAGAAGCAGATTGCCGTTTGGGCCCGCGTGGCTGCCGGTGTGGCTGATGCTCACAACGTGCGCTGCCTGATGTTCGGCATGAATATGAATAATGTGGCCGTGACCGACGGCGACCGTGTGGAGTTCGAGCAGCGTCTCGGCTACCATGTCGACTACTATCCCGTCTCCAGCCTGATGGACTACTTCAAGAAGGTGACCGACGCCGAGGCCGACGCATTGGTTGAGGAGTACAAGAAGCTCTACACCATCAAGATCGACGAGAGTGGCGAACAGGTTTACTGGGAGAAGGTGAAGAACGCCGCCAAGGCCGAGATTGCCCTGCGCCGCGTGCTGAAGGACGAGAATGCTACCGCCTTCACCACCAACTTCGACGACCTGGGCGACGCCGACATCGACCAGCCCAACTTCTGCGGTTTCGACCAGATTCCTGGTTTGGCCTCACAGCGACTGATGGCTGAGGGCATCGGCTTCGGTGCCGAGGGCGACTG
>JAGAAJ010000086.1 GCA_017615355.1 Prevotella sp. | reverse complement strand
GAGTTGGCCAGACGGGTAACCTCGTTCTTGTTGTGCGAGAGGTTGGCCGTGATGCCGTACTTGAAGTCCTTGCCGATTCTGTCGTTCCACGTCAGCTGGATTTCATAACCCTTGTTCTGGATGTCACCGCCGTTGATGTACGGAGCGCCAGTACCATAGGAAAGCAGCGTTGGGGCACGTACCAGCCAGTCCTTGGTGGTCTTATTGTACCAGTCGAAGCTGAAGCCCAGTCGGTTGTTCAGGAAACGGGCATCAAGGCCGAAGTCCAACTGCTCGGAGGTTTCCCATTTCACGTCCTCGTTGGGAAGGATGTCGGGATAGGCACCGATGCCGGGATTGTCCTTATTGTCGAAATAGTAGGGATCGTCGAAGGCGACGGTGGCCACATACTGGAAGCTGGAGATATTACAGTTACCGTTCTGTCCCCAGCTGGCACGGAGTTTCAGGAAGTCGAGCCAGCTGTTGGTCGGTTCCATGAAGCTCTCGTTCGTGATGACCCAGCCGGCTGAAACCGAGGGGAAGTAGCCCCAGCGGTGGCCGCGCTTGAAGTTGGAAGAGCCGTCGGCACGGAGCACTAACGAGAGCAGGTAGGTCTCGTCGTAGTTATAGTTCACACGTCCGAAGAACGACGACAGGGCACCCTGGGCCTCAGGGCTGCCGCCGATGGAGGTATAGGCGGGATCTACCACGTTGGCGTTGGTAATGAAGGCGTGGTCAAACGAGCCCGGGAAAAGCGAGTTGGAGTTGGTAACGCTGACACCGTTGCCATAGCCCCACTTCTCTAACGACTGTCCTAACAGGGCATCAATATGATGCTTGTCAAATGCCTTGACGTAGTTCAGCGTGTTCTCCAATGACCAGCGGATACTGTAGGACTGGTTCTGGCTGACGTCATCGTTGGGGTTCGATTTCTTCGAGCTCAACTCATAGACAGGCACATAGCTGCGGCCCTCCCTGTGGCGGTAGAGCCATCCGGCGCTGGTACGCCAGGTCAGGTCCTTGATGGGTGAGAACTCCAAGAAGAAGTTCGTCTGCAGGCGCCAGCCCTTCGTATAGCTGTTGCCATTGTCATATTTCATCTGTGCCAGCGGGTTGGCCATCTCAGCACTGAAGTCCCAGCCGTCGGCCTGGATGTCGGCATACTCATAGAAATCGCCATTTTCGTTATAAGCCGGCAGCAGCGGCGACATGGCCAGCAGGTTGCGGATGCTGTTGCCATAGATACCACCGACGGAGACACCCTTCTTGTTGGTTGTTGCGAAGGTGATATTCTCACCAAACTTCAGGATGTCGCGGCCCTTCTTCTTAATCAAAGAGTAGTCGGAGTTCATGCGTACCGTGTAGCGGTCGAACTTCGGGTCTGCAGGCCAGCCGATGGTACCGGTCTGGTGGTATTTGCTGAAACCTAATGAGAAACGCGACACGTCAGAGCCGCCTGAGATGTTGAGGGAGGCATTGTGCATCGGCGCATTGTCGATGGTCGTCTCCTCCAGCCAGTTTGTACCGTTCCATGTGCCGTTCATGATTTGTGCATACTGCTTGGGAATCAGCGTGGCCCAGTCGTAGGTGGCAACACCCTGAATCGTGTAGGCCTTGTCGTTGATTTCCATATACTGCTTGGCGTTCAGCGGCGTCACATCGTTGGTGTTCGGGTTTTGCCAGCCCATATAGCCGTCGAAGGTCACCTGTATGTGTCCGGGCTTGCCTTTCTTGGTGGTCACCAGAATGACGCCGTTTGATGCACGGGCACCATAGATGGCACTCGAGGCGGCATCCTTCAGCACGTCGATGCTCTCGATGTCGTTGGGCGAGAGGTCATCAATGCTTGCGCCTGGCACACCGTCAACTACATAAAGCGGCGTGTTCGAGCCAGCGGTACCCATACCGCGGATCACCACTTTGTAGCCTTCACCCGGCTGGCCGGAGTTCATCACAATGTTCATGCCGGTGGTCTGACTTTGCAGGGCTCCGAAAGCATCAACGGCATTCATTGCGGCAATGTTGTCAGAAGTTACATGCACCGTGGAGCCGGTCACTAACTTCTTGCGCTGGGTACCATAACCAACAACCACCACATCGTTGAGCATCTCGGATTCCTCCTCCAGCACTACACGCACCGGATTGCCCGCCGTGGGTCTCACCGTCACAGGCTTGTACCCCAAACAGGTAATTCGCAGACTTGCACTCTGAGTAATCGACAGCCTGAAGGAACCGTCGGTTCCCGTCAGCGTGCCATTACTTTGTGTGCCAACTTCAATGACGCTTGCCCCAACTACTGGCTGATTGCTGGTGTCAAGAACAACGCCATTCACCTGTACGGTAGCCTTGGCCTGGTCGACAGACGCACTGGCCCTTGCTGTTGTTGCAGGTGCGAATGCCCCCAGCAACAAAAGCCCCGCACAAATGGCAGAAAGCATTTTTGGATAGCAGTACATAAATAAAAAAAATTAGAAAACACAATAGCCCCCTTAGGGACGGTAATTAGGATTCAACAGTTGATTAGGTAAAGCAAATTCTTCCTGTTCACAATATTTCCGGCGCAAATATACAATTTTTATTTGTTTTTACAAAATTTTTTCTTAATTTTTTATTTTGCCTTTGTTTCCGCTTTTGATTGCAGGTGCAAAATCTTTTTCTCAATATTTTTGGTCAAAAGGAAACTATGTGTTACCTTTGCACCGTATCATTTTATCCGCATGACATTCGACATCACTCATATCGACGAGACCGACTCCACCAACCGCTGGCTGAGGGAGCACGCAGACACAGAGCGTGATCAGCTGGTGTGGGCTGACTATCAGTCGGCTGGACGTGGATGCGGGTCAAACACTTGGGAGAGTGAGCGCGGCAAGAATCTGCTCTTCTCGCTCCTCCTCCATCCGCATGAGTTGAAGGCCAACGAGCAGTTCCACATCTCTATGGCTATCTCCGCCGCTATTGTCAAAGCACTCACCTCCCTCCTCTCACCACTCACATCCCACCATTCAGCATTGAGCATCAAGTGGCCCAACGATATCTACTGGCAAGACCGCAAGCTCGGCGGCATCCTCATCGAAAACCGGTTGGCAGGTGCTTTTGTGCGCGACAGCATCATCGGCGTGGGCCTGAACGTCAACCAGGCACAGTTCATCAGCGATGCTCCCAATCCCGTTTCCCTTTGTCAGATTACGGGCCATGAATACGACCGCGAACAGCTTTTGCTCAGTGTGGCCGGGCATTTCTCGCTCGACGTCGATGCGGAGGAATACCGCTCACTGCTCTATCGCCGCCAAGGCTTCCACGCCTATCGCGACGCGGAGGGCGACTTCGAGGCCGAGCTCGTCACCGTGGAAGACGATGGTCACCTGCTGCTGCGAGACCGCAATGGCCAGCAGCGCCGCTATGCCTTCAAGGAAGTACAATTCATATTGTCGTAATAACGATATAACGTCATAACGAAAAAAAAGAAAAAACTATGGCAAGATTCAAGAGAATTCTGTTGAAGCTGTCGGGCGAGAGCCTGATGGGCAAGCAGGGTCACGGCATCGACCCTGAGCGGCTGGGCGACTATGCCCGCCAGATTAAGGAAGTGCACGACATGGGTGTGCAGATTGGCATCGTCATCGGCGGCGGCAACATCTTCCGCGGCCTCAGCGGCAGCCAGAAAGGCTTCGACCGCGTGAAGGGCGACCAGATGGGCATGTGCGCCACAGTTATCAACTCGCTGGCTCTCTCGTCGGCCCTCGACAGCGTCGGCGTGAAGAACAAGGTGCTGACGGCCATCCGCATGGAGCCCATCGGCGAGTTCTACTCAAAGTGGAAGGCCATCGAGGCGATGGAGCAGGGCATGGTGTGCATCTTCTCCGCCGGCACCGGCTCACCTTATTTCACTACCGACACAGGCTCCTCGCTGCGTGGTGTGGAGATTGAGGCCGACGTGATGCTGAAGGGCACTCGCGTGGATGGCGTCTACACCGCCGACCCCGAGAAAGACCCCACGGCCACGAAGTTCAGCGACATTACCTACAAGGAGGTACTGAGCCGCAATCTGAAGGTGATGGACCTCTCGGCCATCTGCATGTGCCAGGACAACAACCTGCCCATCTACGTCTTCAACATGGACGTTGTCGGCAATCTGATGAAGGTGATGCAGGGCGAGGACATTGGCACACTCGTGCATCCGTAGGAACATAAAAAACGGCCTGCCATCCATAAAGATGACAGGCTTTTTTTGTGGCCTTATTTTAAAGGAGAGATTTCTACAGCTTGGTGATGATGCCGAGCTCGCTGGAGCGGAGGAACTCGATGATATGGCGGATCTCGGGGCTGTCGGGCACCTGCTGCTCAATCTGAAGGACGGCGTCGAAGAGCGACGTCTGGCCGTGGAAGACGAGGCGATAGGCATTGGCGATGTGCTTCTGCACCTTTTCGTCAGTGCCGTAGAAGTTGAGCATCGTGGTGTTGATGCCACCATACTGCACCTTCTTTGTGCAAATGATGCCCGGCGGTACGTCCTTCGAGAAGGTGGTGCCGGCCTGCACCATAGCAGCACGGCCTACACGAGTGCGGGCATTGGCGATGACGGAGGAACTGAAGATGGCGCCGTCCTCGATAAAGCAGTCGCCGGCAATCTTCGTGCCGTAGCCAAAGACGCAGCGGTTACCCACCTTCGTGTCGTGACTGATGTGTGAGCCTTCCATCAGGACATTTTCGTTGCCAAGTATGGTCTGTCCACCCGTATGTGTGGCACGGTTGATGACCACGTTCTCGCGGATGATGTTGTTGTCGCCGATGATACATTCCGACTTCTCGCCGCGGAAGTCAAAATCCTGCGGCAGGGCACCGATGACACTACCCTGGTGCACCTTGTTGTGGGCGCCCATGCGTGTGCCGTCGAGGATGCTGACGAAGGGGAAAATGATGCAATTGTCACCGATGACCACGTCGTCCTCGATGTAGACGAAGGGGAATATCTTGCAGTTGTTGCCAATTCTCGCCTTGGGCGATATCTCGGCTTTTGGACTTATCTCGCTTGCCATAATTATCAATTTTCAATTCTCAGTTATCAATTATTTCGAGCCGCCTCCCAAGGCCTGGTAAAGGCTCACCACGGCCTGCATCTTCTTGAGGTCGTCGGTGACCTTCGAGATGCGGGCATTGAGCAGTGAGGACTGTGCTGAGATGACTTCCAGATAGCTGCTACCCTTTGAGGTGTAGAGCTGACGGGTGTCCTCCACGTTCTTTGTCAGCACGTCAACCTGTTTCTGGTCGAGCTCGCTGCGCTCCTGGCTGCTATTGTAGGCCAAGAGAGCATTGCTCACCTCGTTGCCGGCTTTCAGGATGAGGGCCTGCCATGTGTTGAAGGCCTGTTCCTGCTTTGCCTGCGCCACCTTCAATCCAGCCACGATCTGTCCGTGTTGGAAGATGGGCTGCGTCAGACTTCCGACAGCCGAAAGGAGCCACTTGCCAGGATTAACAATGGCGCCGAGGTTGTTGGTGAATGCGGCATTGCCCGTGATGGTGATGTTGGGATAGAACTTCGAGCGGGCTGACTCCACATCGTAGAAGCACTGTGCCAATGCCATCTCGGCGGCATGCACGTCCGCACGGTTTGACAGTAGCTCGATACCTACGCCGGCTGAGAACTTCTCAGGCAGCGACTGGTCATAGAACGAGCCGCGGTCGATGCGGTGACCGGCTTCTCCTAACAGTAGCGAGAGGGCGTTCTCCGTCTCACGTATCTGCCGTCTGATATCCACGGCCTGTGCCTGTATCTGATAGTAGCTGGCTTCAGCACTCTGCACGCTGGTAGAACGGGCACGACCCAGCTGCATCTGCAGCTTCATCATCTCCCACGTCTCTTTGACTAGGCCTTCCATGTCTGTCACGATGGCCTGCTGCTCATCAAGCATCATCAGCGTGTAGTAGAGGTTGGCGATGCCGCAGATAATCTGTGTCTGCACGGCCACCTGATAGTCCTTTGTAGCCAGGAGCTGCACCTGAGCTGCACGCTTCTGCGAGAGGATATTGCCGAAGAGATCGACGTTCCATGAGGCAGAGATGGGCAGCTGATAGGTCTTCGACGTTGTAGCGCCATCGGTCATCACACGGCTGATGGTGCCTGTCGGTGCAATGGCCACGCCAGGCAGGAATGCCAGCTTAGCCACTTTCAGCATGTCCTCCATCATCTTCACGTTCAAGGCTGCGTTGCGCAGGTCGGTGTTATTCTCCAACGCCGTCTCGATGAGGCCTTGCAGCAGCGGGTCGGTGAAGACTTCGCGCCAGGGCAGCTGTCCGAAGTTCGGGTCGGTGTTCAGCTGCAGCGTGTCGACATCGCTCACCACATCACGGATAAGTCCTGTGGCATTGACGTCGGGTCTTTCATACTTATCGTAGAGGCCACAGCTCACCATCAAAAGAGAGCCGATGGCTAAAGTCAGAATCTTATTCATAGTCTTCAATACTTTCTACTTACTACTTTTCCAGTTCATACTCTGCCGGTCGCTTTGCATACTGCTGCAATTCGGTGGTAATGTCGGGATTCTCGTCCTCGCCCTCGAACTTCATCGGACGGAACTTCTCCTGCAGACTCTGGAAGATGACGAACAATGCCGGAACGACGAAGATCTGGCAGAGCGTACCGATGAGCATACCGCCTACAGCGGCAGCACCCAGCGTCTGGTTGCCGTTCTTACCCACGCCCGATGCAAACATCAGCGGCAGCAAGCCGACAATCATGGCCAAAGATGTCATCAGGATAGGACGCAGACGGGCAGCGGCACCCAGCACGGCACTCCACGAGATGGCCATACCCGTTTGTCGGCGCTCCAATGCGAACTGCACAATCAGGATGGCGTTCTTTGCCAGCAGACCAATCAGCATGATGAGCGAGATCTGCATGTAGATATCGTTGGCATGTCCGAAGATCATCGTGAACAGGAAGCAGCCAGCCAGGCCGAAGGGTATGGAGAGAAGCACTGCCAGCGGCAGGATATAGCTCTCGTACTGTGCGGCGAGGATGAGGTAGATGAACATGAAGCAGAGCAGGAAGATGATGCCTGTGGAGTTCGTCGACTTGGCCTCCTCACGTGTCAGGCCCTGATAGTCGTAGGTATATCCCTCGGGCAGCATCTCGGCAGCCACCTCTTGCGCAGCCTTGATGGCCTCACCCGTTGAGAAGCCGCTGGCCACAGTGCCAGTAACGTTGATACTGGTGAAGAGGTTGAAGCGGCTGATGTTTGTCGGACCGTAGACGCGCTCCAGTTGGCAGAACTCCTGAACGGGAGCCATTCCCGCGGGTGTGCGTACATATATATTATTGAGCGACTCCGGCGTCATACGTGTCTCGGGCGCACCCTGCACCATCACGCGGTAGAGTTTGCCATAGGCATTGAAGTTGGAGGCGTAGAGTCCACCGTAGTAGCCTTGCAGCGTGGAGAGGACAACGCGGGGCGAGATGCCGGTCTGCTTACACTTCGCCACGTCGACATGTACCATGTACTGCGGGTAGCTGGGGTTGTAGCTGGTCTGTGCCATCTGGAACTCCGGACGCTTATTCAGCGCAGCAATATAGTCGGTGACAATGCCGTAGAATTTATCCAACGAGCCGCCTGTGCGGTCCTGCATCACGATGGACACACCGCTGTTAGCTGAGAAACCGGGAATCATAGGCGGCGAGAATGCCAGGATCTTCGCGTCCTTGATATGTGCCGTCTTCAGGAAAATCTGGGCAATGACACCCGATGCCTCGTAGGGGTTAAGGAAGAAGCGGTAGATGCCGTCGCCCTCCCACAGGCCGCTAAGCTTCCACCAGAATCCTTTCTGGCGCTCCTTGAACGGTTTCAGCTTCAGGATGAACGTAGCTTGGTCGGAGCCTGCACCAGCGATGAAGTTGTAGCCCTGAATCTGCTCGCGGCTCTGGATGGCAGGATCGGCAGCGAGGATGCTGTCCACCTCGTTGATGATCTGTCTGGTGCGGGCCACCGATGTTGCGGGCGGCATAGAGATGGTGCAGAAGATGGTGCCGGTATCCTCATCAGGCACCAGACCTGTCTTTGTGGTGTATAGTGTGCCAGCCAGCACGGCAATGCCCACTATGACGGCAATGCCAATCAGCAGCGGACGGCGCACGGTCTTCTCCACACGTTTCTTATACTTGCCCAGAATCTTGTCATAGGCCGTATTGAATGCCAGGTGGAAGCGATCCACGCGGCTCATCTTCTTCTCCTTACCCTCAGCGTCGTGCGGTTTCAGGAAGATGGCGCAAAGGGCTGGCGACAGCGTCAAGGCGTTCAATGCCGAGATGAAAATCGAGACAGCCATCGTCACGCCGAACTCGCGATAGAACGTACCCGTCGTACCGCCAAGGAATGACACGGGAATAAACACGGAGGCCATCACCAGCGTAATAGAGATGATAGCACCCGATATCTCGTTCATGGCGTCGATAGCAGCCGTCAGCGATGACTTGTAGCCCTGATCCAACTTGGCATGCACGGCCTCGACCACCACGATAGCATCGTCCACCACAATGGCGATAGCCAGCAGCAGGGCCGATAGTGTCAGCAAGTTGATAGAGAATCCGAAGACGCTCAGGAAGAAGAACGTACCGATCAATGACACAGGCACGGCGATGAGCGGGATGAGTGTCGATCGCATGTCCTGCAAGAAAATGTAAACCACGAGGAACACGAGCGCCAATGTCATCAGCAGGGTGAACACCACCTCCTCGATAGAGGCATAGAGAAACTCGGTGACGTCGTAGTTGATCTTATAGAACATACCCGGCGGGAACAGCTTGGCCTGCTCCTCCAGCTCGGCCTTCACCTGCTTGGCAATCTCGTTGGCGTTGGAGCCGGCAATCTGCTGCACCATACCCATCACCGACGGGATATTGTTGTTCTTCATCGACACGCTGTACTGCAAGCCGCCCAGCTCGATGTCGGCCACGTCCTTCAGATGCAGCGTATTGCCGTTGGCATCGCTCGAGACAATGATGTTGCCGAACTCCTCCGGCGTCTTCAGACGGCCGGTGTAGCGCATCGAATACTCGTAGGCCACGTCGCTCTGCTCGCCGAACTTACCCGGGGCAGCCTCGATATTCTGCTCAGCCATCAGCGAGGTGATGTCGCTGGGCATCAGCCCATGCTGCTTCATCACGTCGGGCTTCAGCCACACACGCATGGAGTAGGTCTTCACACCAGGGCTCTGCACATCGCCCACGCCCTGGATACGCTTGATGGCGGGGATGATGTTGATGTTGTTATAGTTCGTGAGGAACTCGTCGTCATAGCGGCCATCACTCGTCAGGGTGAACATCATCACCTGACTGGTTTGGCGCTTCATCACCGTAACACCAATCTGCGTCACCTCAGCCGGCAGCAATGCCTGAGCCTGTTGCACGCGGTTTTGCACGTTCACGGCGCACATATCGGGGTTCATACCCTGACGGAACAGGATGGAGATATTGGCCGATCCTGCGGAGGCCGTCGATGAGATATAGTCCATGCCTTCCACACCGTTGATGCTCTCCTCAAGCGGCGTGATGACAGAGTTCTTCACCGTCTCAGCATCGGCACCAGGATAGCTGGTGTACACCACGACGGTGGGCGGTGCAATGTCGGGGTACTGCTCAATGGGCAGCGAGAGCAGTCCTATGAAGCCCAGGATGACGATGAGCACAGAGATCACCGTCGACAGCACCGGGCGTTTGATAAAGTTTGTAAAAGTCATTGGGATTTACAATTTGACAGTTTCTTTTAGTCGCTACGCTTTGATAAGCGTTGAAGCGAGTCCTATCTACAATTTATTTTTTCACCGCCTCGACAATGTCACCGGCACTCATAGCCTTAGCCTGCTCCTTGATTTTCTCCTGATAGCGCTGCGGCGTGATGGGCACAATCTCCATCTGGTCCTGCAGCTTCGTAATGCCGTTGGTGACATATTTGTCGCCCACCTTCAAGCCGCTGGTCACGATGTAGTTGTTGCCGTCGTTTTGCGGGTCGACGGTAATCTCGGTATAGGCCACCTTGTTGCTGTCGCCGAGCAGATAGACGAACTTCTTGTTCTGCACCTCCGAGACGACGGACTGCGGGATGATGATGGCGTCGCTGCTCGTACGGGGGATGATGATGGTGCCGCTACCGCCGCTCTTCAGCAGACGGTCGGGGTTAGTGAATACGGCCTTCATCTGTACGGTACCCGTAGCCTGGTCGATGACGCCGCTGATGGTGGAGACGTGGCCGTCATAGCCATAGATGCTACCGTCGGCCAGTTGCAGGCGCAGGGCAGGGAACTGATCCACGGCGCTGCCGCCATCACTCTTTGCCATAGCCAGCATGTCTCTCTCAGTCATCGAGAAATACACCTCCATCTGCGAGATGTCTGACACATGCGTAAGCACATTGCTAGCACTCACCAGCGCACCCTTCTTGAAGGGCAGCGTGCCCACGACGCCACTGGCAGGACTCTTCACATAGCAGAACGACAGGTTCTCCTTGGCGGAAGCCAGTGCAGCCTGAGCCTGAGCCAGCTGAGCCTTCGCGCTGTTGTAGGTATTCTCAGCCGTCTGCAGCTCATACTCGCCGATGACGCGGTTGTCAAACAGCTGCTGCGAGTTGTCGTAGGTCAGCTTTGCGGTGTTCACAGCACTCTGGGCCGTGTTCACAGCAGCCTGAGCCTGGCGCACGGCAGCCTGATAGGTCTCGTTGTCGATGACGAACAGCAACTGTCCAGCATGCACCGTCTGACCTTCCGTCACGTTGATCTGAGTGAGGAAGCCTGACATCTTCGGACGTATTTCCACGTCCTGAATGCCATAGATAGTGGCTGGATAAGTTGTTTGCATCTCAGTAGACGAGATCTTCACCTCCTCCACGGGAAATTCGTTGTCGCCGAAATTGGGCATACCGCCGCCGCCACCGCACGATACCAGTGCTGTAGCCACGACAGCTGCCATCATAATGGTTTTCTTTTTCATACTTTTTTATTGCTTTGTTTGTTGTGATGACATTATTTCCTCGAAAACCCAAGGCCTTCCTTTCGGTTTTCGGACTGCAAATTTACGAAAAAGATATGTATGCGCGCACGATTGCCTTATTTTTTTACAAATTTTTTAGGTTTTCTTCTCGCTTATTCGTATCTTTGCAGGCAGAAAATCATAAAACCAAAAGAAAATGAAGAAAAAACTCTTTTCCTTGTCAGTCATGCTGCTCTTTACCCTACTGTGCAATGCACAGGCACTGGGTGTGTATATTTTTGACAAAGACGGCCCGTATAGCAACGTGCGCAACAGTCCTAACAACGGCAAGGTGGTGGATCGCATCCCTGTCGATGCCAGTGCGATGCTGGGTGTGGAGAACCCTGTCAACGGCTGGTGGCGCATCGTAGGCGACTGCTACGATGCCATTGGCGAAGAGGATTTTGAGGAGTTTAAACTAAAAGGCTCCACCACGGGCTATTGGATTCACTACTCCGTCATTGCCGTGGGCACACGCAATTACGGCGGGCAGCACCTCTCCCTGCGTGCTGAGCCCAAGGCTCGCAGCCGCGTCGTCTACACCATCAAAGAAGAGACACAGGTGCGTCCCGTGGAAATCAAGGGCGATTGGGTGAAGGTGAAGACAATTGACGGCAAGGGCTTTGGCTGGATTGAGGCTGACTGGCTTTGCGGTAACTCCGTCACCAACTGCTGTTAACGTCGAAAACGAAGCGCTTTGCTACGAAGACGAAAACTACTAGTTATTCGTCTTCTTCCTCTTCCTCGGGTCTGTCTTCCTCGATGACGAGGTTGTCGATGATGAAGCTCTGACGCTCCATCGTGTTCTTGCCCATGTAGTATTCCAGGAGCTTCTGCACCTGGTCGGTCTTGTGCAGGGTAACCTGTTCCAAACGCATCTCAGGACCGATGAAACCGGCAAATTCTTCAGGGCTGATCTCACCAAGACCCTTGAAACGTGTAATCTCCGGATCAGGACCTAAGTCGCTGATAGCCTTCAAACGTTCTTCCTCGCTGTAGCAATAGCGGACGATGAAGTCGCTCTTGGCTTTTGGCTTTGGGCTTTTGGCATTCTTCTCGTCCTCTTCGGTCAGCACGGCCTTCTTCTTGATTTTCGTGCGCTTGTTCCTCACGCGGAAGAGCGGCGTCTGTAGTACATAGACGTGGCCCTTGCGTATCAGCTCGGGGAAGAACTGCAGGAAGAAGGTGATGATCAAGAGGCGGATGTGCATACCGTCGACATCGGCATCGGTGGCCACAATCACCTTGTTATAGCGCAGCGAGTCAATGCCTTCCTCGATGTCGAGGGCTGCCTGCAAGAGATTGAACTCCTCATTCTCATAGACCACTTTCTTCGTCAGGCCGAACGTGTTCAGGGGTTTTCCTCGCAATGAGAAGACGGCCTGCGTGTTGACGTCGCGGCTCTTGGTGATGGATCCGCTGGCCGAGTCACCCTCGGTGATGAAGATACAGCTTTCTTCCTTGAGGTCGTTCTTCACATCGCTATAGTGGATGCGGCAGTCGCGCAGTTTGCGATTGTGCAGGTTGGCTTTCTTCGCACGCTCACGGGCCAACTTCGTCACGCCGGCCATCGCCTTGCGTTCCTTCTCGCTCTCCTGTATCTTGCTGAGCATGGCCTCGGCGGTGTCAGCGTTCTTGTGCAGATAGTTGTCCACCTCGGTCTTGATGAAGTCACCCACATATTTATTGATAGAGACGGGCATTGGGTGTTCGGCATCGACGGTGGCAGGAACGGGTGCCATCGTCAGCGAACCGAGCTTGATCTTCGTCTGGCTCTCAAACATCGGCTCCTCCACGTTCAAGGCAATAGCGGCGACGATGCCAGCACGGATATCGACATACTCGAAGTTTTTCTGGAAGAACTCCTTGATAGTCTTTGCGATATGCTCCTTGAAGGCGCTCTGATGGGTACCGCCCTGCGTGGTGTGCTGTCCGTTGACAAAACTGTAGTATTCCTCGCCGTACTGATTGGCATGGGTGAAGGCTATCTCGATGTCTTCGCCCTGCAGATGGATGATGGGATAGAGGGGGTCGGCACTCATGCGGTCTTTTAGCAAGTCCTCCAAGCCACGGCGCGAGAGGATGCGGCGGCCGTTGTACATGATGGCCAGTCCCGTATTCAGATAGGTGTAGTTGCGTAGCATGGTCTCCACGATATCATCGTGGAACTGATAATGCTGAAACAGCGTATCGTCGGGCTCGAAATAGATGTAGGTGCCATTCTCGTCCTTCGTAGGTTCCGTGGTGTCGCTGACCAGCTTGCCTCGCTCGAAGGTAGCCTTGCGCACCTGTCCGTCGCGATAGCTGTGCACCTCGAAATGGGTGCTCAGGGCGTTGACGGCCTTCACACCGACGCCGTTCAGTCCGATGCTCTTCTTGAATGCCTTCGAGTCGTACTTACCACCCGTGTTAAGCACGCTGACGGCCTCAATCATCTTGCCCTGCGGGATGCCGCGTCCGTAGTCGCGTACGGATACGCGCAGCTGGTCGTCGACGTTAACCTCAATCCTGTCGCCGGCCTTCATCTTGAACTCGTCGATGCTGTTGTCGATGACCTCTTTCAATAATACGTAGATGCCGTCCTCAGCCAATGAGCCGTCGCCCAGGCGGCCGATGTACATACCCGGGCGCAGGCGGATGTGCTCCGTGCCCGTCAGGGTGCGTATGTTATCATCGTTGTAGTCTGCCAGCGGCGTCGTGCCGCCGTCTGCTCCAAAGATAAGGCTGTTGTCTTCTTCTGCCATTTTTTCAATGCTTAATGCTAAGAGCCAATCGCTAATTGCCAAAAGCTTTTTATTTCATCGGCAAAATTAGCATTTTTTCGTGAGAAAACGCAAGTAATTCGAAAAATATTTCTAATTTTGCACGCAAATGAGAGATAACACGATAGGTGAGGCACATCGTCCCGGCAGAATCGAGGTGGTGTGCGGCTCGATGTTTTCGGGCAAGACAGAGGAACTGATACGCCGTATGCGACGTGCACAGTTCGCACGTCAGCGGGTGGAGATTTTCAAGCCGTCCATCGACGTGCGCTACAGCGAGGAGGACGTAGTGAGTCACGACCAAAAGCACATCCAGTCCACTCCTATCGACTCGTCGGCCAGCATCCTCCTGTTGGCTAACGACATCGACGTGGTGGGCATCGACGAGGCGCAGTTCTTCGACCAAGGCATCGTCGACGTGTGCAACGAGCTGGCCAATCGTGGCGTGCGTGTCATCGTAGCTGGATTGGATATGGACTTCCGCGGAGTGCCCTTTGGTCCGATGCCTGCACTCTGTGCCATTGCCGACGATGTGACGAAGGTGCACGCCATCTGTGTGCGCTGCGGCAACCTGGCCTACGTCAGCCATCGCAAGGTGCTCAGCGACAAGCGCGTGCTCCTGGGCGAGACGCAGGAATACGAGCCCCTCTGCCGAGAGTGCTACCAGAAAGAATTGGCGAAATAACGTAAATCGAAATAACGTAAAGTCGAAATAACGTTATAACGTCATAACGAAATAACGTCCAAACAAGAATGTTAACTTACGACAAAATCATCACATTCGACACGTTTGTTCGCTGGCTGGGCTACGGTCTGCTGGTGGTGGGCGTGTTTCTGCTGCTGAGCTACCTGAGCAGTGTCCTGCTGCCCTTCGCGGTGGGCTGGCTTTTGGCCTACCTGCTCTTTCCCGTGGTGAAGTTCGTGCAGTTCAAGATGCATGTGCGCAGCCGAGTGCTGAGCATCCTCATCACGCTGGTGGTGGTAGGCTCTGTGCTGGGCTTTGTGCTCTGGCTCATCATCCCGCCAATGGTCGAGCAGTTTGCGAAATTGGGACACCTGGTGACCAACTACATCGAGCGGGCGGCGAACATCGACAGCATTCCTGAGGCCATCCGCCAATGGACGGAGAACAACCGCGGCAATATTGAGCGATTCATTAAGAGTCCTGAGTTCTCACAGGGCCTGAAGGATGCCATCCCCAACATGTTCCGCGTCCTAGGCAAGACTGCCAATATCATCATCAGCATTGTGGGATCGCTCATTGCCCTGCTCTATATGTTCTTCATCCTCAAGGACTACGAATACCTGACAAAGGCTTGGCTCAAGATATTTCCCAAGAAGAGCCGGCCCTTCTGGACAGAGCTGGCCAGCGATGCCGAGCGCGAGCTGAGCAACTACATCCGCGGACAAGGCACCGTGGCCCTTATCATGGGCATCCTCTTCTGCATCGGCTTCACGATTATCGACTTCCCCATGGCCATTGGCCTGGGCATTCTCATCGGCATCATGGACCTTGTGCCCTATCTGCACACGCTGGCCCTGCTGCCCACGGTGGTGCTGTCGCTGATGAAGGCCGCCGATACAGGCCAGGACTTCTGGATGATCCTGCTCTCGGCAGTCGCAGTCTTCTGCATTGTGCAGGTCATCATCGACATGATCGTCACGCCCAAGGTGATGGCCCACGCCATGGGTCTCAACCCCGCCATCCTGTTGCTCTCGCTGTCGGTGTGGGGTGCCCTGCTGGGGTTCTTCGGACTCATCATCGCCCTGCCGCTCACCACATTACTAATGGCTTATTACCAGCGCTATGTGACACGCGAGGAGGAAACAGTCGCAGACCCTCCAGACAAAACGAACTGAATCATACGAATCAACGATTATAGAGAAAACATGAAAAAACTAACATTTGTAATGACCTTGATGCTGGCTGTGCTGATGCTGGCATCGTGTAGTAAGAAACAAGGCTCATGCCTCATTCCCGACAACGCCGCTTTCGTATTCCGTCTCGATATGACGAAGATGATGGAGAGCACCGGCATGAAGGGTGACGACACATCGACGAAGAAAGAGATTGAGAAACTCATCAAGGATGCCGGCTTGGATAAGGAAATACGCGAAAAGCTGCTCGAAATTGTCGACGACCCCACCTCGTCGGGCATCGACTTTACCGAGCCCTTCTTTGCCTATGCTGCTCCCGCGGAGGAGCGTGGTGCCTTTGAAGGCGCCCTTGTGGGCTGTGTGGCCAGCAAGGGTGACCTCGAGGATACCATCGAGAAGCTTGCCAGCGATGCTGACGACGTATCGCTGGAGGAGAGCAATGGCGTGAAATACGTGCTGCTCAACCGAGATGCAGCCCTCATCTTCAATGGCGACTGGTTCTATCTCGGCACTGTGGAGAAGGATGGCTGGGAACCGGATGTCGACACCACCATCGAGAAACTGCTCGACCGTGCCGACGGCAAGGACAACATCGAGGACAACGAGGCCTTCAAGCAGATGTGCGAGCGCAAGGGTCTGATGCAGTGGGCTTTCATCGGCTCAGGTATCGAAGGCATACCCGGCACCGAACAAATGACAAGCCAGCTGCCCGACGGCTGTGAGTGGAAAGACTTTGCCGCCATCATGGACTTCATCATCAACAACGGCGAGATCGTCATCGAGACTGAGGCCGTGCTCATGTCTGACGAATGGAAGGAACAGGCCGATCAATATGGCTTCAAAGCTATCGAGAAGAGTCAGGCCAAGTATGCCGATGCCGACGGCGCAATGGCCATCATCAACGTCGATCCCCAGAAGCTCTTCAAGTATATCAAGACCATGGCCAAGAAATACGGTCTGCGTGGCGACGAGCTAAGGGCATTGGAGGACATGGAGCCCATCTTCGACATCCTCACCGGAAAGGGCATGATAGCCATCAACGGCTGGGAAGAGGACGAAGATCCCGAGGTGGTGGCCTATGTGGGCGCACGCAGCAATAAACTCGTGAATAAGATTGTGGAAGGAAAGACTGCCGACGACGGAGTCACCTTATTGGAAAACGACTGCTATCTTATCCCCCTCGACTACGACTACGACTACAACGACAGCATCGGCGACTGGGTGATGACGCCCACCAAGTTCATGCAGCTGGGATGGAAGGACAACCAGACCTATCTCCTCATGAACACCGACGACGCTCCCTTCACCACACCGCGCAAGTCCTTCAGCGACGTCAAGGGTGAAGGTGTCTATATCTATGCCTCTGGCGACCTGCTGGGCCGGGCCGTCAGTTCGATAGACTATGACATGGACAGGGCCGGACAGGCTGTGGCCGACATCGTCGACTATGCCGAACTCTACATGGAGTCGACCACGAAGGGTATCTTCCGCATCGCCACAACCAAAAAGGACAAGAGTCCCATCGTATTTATCATCGACTACGTGAAGCGTAAGCTGATGTAACGGATGAATCATCTGGTCAACAAGCTCCTGCGGCGGCACATCAACGCATGGCAGTTGGCGGGCTTCGTGCTCGCCAACCTCTGCGGTATGGCCATCGTGCTCACCGCCGTGCAGTTCTTCAGCGACCTGAAGCCGCTGCTCACGGGCAACGACAGTTTTATGCGGCCGGGGCATATCGTCATCACCAAGCGTGTCAGCACCATGGGCACCCTCACAGGTGCCTCCACGGCCTTCACCGACGAGGAGATTGAAGACCTCGAGGATCAGCCCTTCGTGCAGAAGCTGGGGCGCTACACCCCTGCTCTCTTCAGCGTCTTCGCCACCATCGGAGGCGGCAGCCTGCCCGTGAAGTTCTCCACCGACATGTTCTTCGAGGCCGTATCCGACGAGTTCCTCGACGTCGACCTGGAGCGCTGGCACTACGACCCCAGCACCTACGACGTGCCGATTATCCTTCCGCGCACGTACCTTAACCTCTACAACTTCGGATTCGCCAGCAGCCAGGGACTGCCTACCGTCTCTGAGGACATCGTGGGCGCCATCACCATCGACCTGCGGCTGACGGGCACGCAAACGGGACCGAGATCGTCCAACGTGCTGCTGAAGACGGGCCATGTGGTGGGCTTCTCACGTCGTCTGAACACCATCCTAGTGCCGCAGGCCTTCATGGACGACATGAACCGCCAGCTGGCACCAGGGGCAGAGCCAAAGCCCTCGCGACTCATCGTCCACGTGGCCAATCCTGCCGACGAGCGCATCGCCAAGTATCTGGAGCAGAAAGGCTACGACACCGAGGCCGCCGATACCGATGCTTCGCGAGCCGCCTCGCTGATGAAGATGATCACCACCGTCGTGCTCGTCGTGGGACTCATCATCTCCGTCCTCGCCTTCTACGTGCTGCTGCTCAGCATCTTCCTGCTGCTGCAGAAACATACCGGGAAGATTGATAACCTGCTGCTCATCGGCTACACGCCGGGCAGCGTGGCACGGCCCTTCCACCTGCTCACCATCGTGCTCAATGTCGTCGTACTCATCGGAGCACTCATCGCCGTTGTCATCATCCGGGCGTGGTACCTGCCGCTCTTCGGCGAGCTCTACGCCAATTTCGAGGCCTCCGCCTTCGTCCCCACCCTGCTCGTCGGCCTCGCCATCCTGCTGCTTGTCAGCATCATCAACTACGTGGCCATCACACGCAAGGTAAAAGCCATCTGGCACATGCACGAATAAAAAAATATGCCAAATATTTGGCTGTATCAAAAAAACGTTGTACCTTTGCACCCGCTTTTGTGAAAAAAGCCGCAGATTTTATAGTTAAACATTCGGTAGATCCGCTAGCTCAGTCGGTAGAGCACAACACTTTTAATGTTGGGGTCTTGGGTTCGAACCCCAAGCGGATCACACCGACGGGATGTAGCGCAGTTGGTAGCGCACTACGTTCGGGACGTAGGGGTCGGGCGTTCGAGTCGCCTCATCCCGACCAAAGGAAAGAAGCATCCAAGAGGCCCAGATGGCGGAATCGGTAGACGCGCTGGTCTCAAACACCAGTGGGGCAACCCGTGCCGGTTCGACCCCGGCTCTGGGTACGAAGAAATCCCTTGCAAACAGCGTTTGCAGGGGATTCTTCTTTTTACTTCATTGTAATTTGTGGCATCAGTCTCAAGTATTCCACGATGGCGCTGAGGGTGAGTCGGTTGAATTTTACGAACCGGCTGTCAGGCCACCGCTCTTCTGCGAAGTCCTCGTCGGTGCTGACTAAGGGACAGAAATAGGTGTCGTGGTTCTTTTCCCACAGAACGGCACGGCAACCATTGTAATCCAACAGCAACTGTCCGTCATTCACCCCATAGCTGTTCTTGGGTGCTGTAGCCGTCACACCCTCAAAACCAATGGCATCGAGATAGGGCTGCCACCACTGGCTTACGAATCGCTCCGGGTTCCAGCTGAAGATGTAGGTCTCGCGGCCTACGCCTGCACCTTCTCTGTCGAGGTCACGTGCCGTCACCTCATTCATAAACCGTTTGACCGCCTTCTTCAACGATGGGTAGGTGAAAGGCTTTGAGAGGTCGATGGTGACAGCAGGCTTTGCAGCATTTTCTATAGATGTCGGGTTTTCGATATAAGCCTTCAGCTTCTGCATCCTTGCGTTCAGCTCGTTCTGAACGCAATCTTTCCAATATCCTTTTAAGCTAATTGTTACTGACATTCTTTTCTTTTTAAATTGTTTGCAAACTCATATCAGCCCTCTTTAAGCGGCCAAAGCAAAAAGCTCTGGCTGCTGCTTGGGTGAGAGGTGGAAGTGTTTGGTAAGTTTTTGGATGAGAGAGGTAGTTTGAGAGGATGAGAGGTCAAAGATGGTGAGGGTATAGACCTCATTGTTAATAGAAGGGGTGAAGAAGACTCTTTTGTTGGTGAGGTACTTCTGGATTCTGGTAAAATAATTTTTGGAGGTGGTTTTAATTGTAGTGCTCATATCTTTTGAATTTTTTAGTTTGTGGGCATAATATAGACACATTCACAAAAAAATTCAAAAAATCGACCAACTTTTTTTTCATAGCGTTATTTCTTTTCTTCGATGGCCTGAAGCATGGCAGGACGCATCCACGATACGGCACAGGTTAAGAACTTAACGTCTGCATTGAAATCATACTTCATCGCAGCACGTCGCAGCCCTTCTGTTCCAGCCTCAATTAATTCCCAAATAGTCAGTCCTTTGTTTAGGTACTGTCTAGCAAGGCTAACCACAAAGCGGGCGTTGGCCTTTTCCAACTGTTTCATTTCCTCGCAGTCAGCACCCTTTTCCTGCACGGCCTTTAACAGCTCGCGCTCCTCGTCAATGGTCAGAAACTTTGCTTTTCCAATCTCTTGCAAATACTCATCAAGGTTCTTTTTTTCTGTTGTCATATATTCACGTTTTGTTGTTTATGACGTTAATATAGACACATTCCAGAAAAAATTCAAAGAAACAGCGATAATTTCCAAAGATCTGTTAGTTCTATCCCATCATCTTTTCAATTAAAACCTTCTCAAAAGGCCAGAAATGCTTGCCTGGATGATGATTGCTTCCAGGTGCAAACGTGTTGAGGATATAATAGGATTTGTTGTCTTCAGTAATCTTATAAATACGGTAATACCTATTCTTTGGCTTCTCTTCTTTCCCTTTATTCTTCCATTTCGCAACCACATGGATGTTATCATTGCCGGGCTCTACAGAATAGGTAAGCTCTTCGTATTTTTTGAAAAGAGGGTCGTCCTTAACTCTATCGATTAGGGCTTTCTTATCGATTTCTTCAAATGTAGTTGTAGTGACATCTTCAAATAATACATTCTTATCATTGAAGAATTGACCAAGCAACCCAGAGTCAAACTTGGCTCCTATACATACCGCCATCTTTTTAGGACCGAGCTTCAGACATTCAAGCAATGGCTTTATGGCTCTCTTGTCGATAATATCGCGACAACTATCAATCCAGGCCATGTTGCTGCTCCACTTCTTCGAATGCCACCCGCAAAGTTCCATGCCAAAAGGTAATGGTCGGTTTTCCTTTTCGTCTTTTTTGCCATAGATGGCTTCCACGAGATGGTCAAGCCATCCACGTTTGCTTTGCCACCAATGATAACCTTCATAGCCACCTTTGCCTCCCTTTTCTTTCTTTGCACAGAACCACCCCATTCCCTCTTCCTTTAAATCATCAGCATCTCTAAAGACCGGGCACTTCTTTGCAAAGCTACTATAACTTTTTTCATCTTTGACGTGCTTTATCAATGTCATGCCTTTCTCGTCGCCATCCTTATATATTATAGTGGTATGACGATTGGGTTCTGGTCCACCGGCAGGATTGTAATCCAATAGCACGATAGAGCAATTAAGAGGGTTGCCCCAATACGGCTCCGGCATGTGATTGGTGTTGAGCTTATAAGTGGCGCTATTCTTGCAATTCTCATTAATAGCATTTATCACCGTATGCTGTTCTTCAGCATCTTCAGTAAATAACTCATCTTTGGAATTATGGTCAAGCCATTGCCTTATCACTTCATCCCAATAGTCGATAAAAGATGTTTCTAAATAAGAGTTTGCCATAGTAGTACTAATATTCTTTTGGGGTTTTTATTTAGTTGCAAAGATAGACAATTCATTGCAAAAAAGTGGCTATCCCTTCCTTAAATATTGTTAAGGCTTAAGACAGGTGCCTAGTGTCAACTTCGAATCGGTGCAATGCTGCGATTAAGCGAGTGCAATCAAACTTGTTTTGAGCTTCCTTGACCTGACCGAACGAAACGTTCTCCCAATGGGTGAAAGATTATGTTTCGGGGTAATTTTGGCTCCTAGATAGAAATAATTGCCAAAACATTTGGAGGTTAGTACCAAAAATAGTACCTTTGCACTCGATGGAAATACGATTATGGGTTCAAAGGAGAAATTAGTTGAGCGATTCAAGAAGCGACCAAAGGACTTTACGTATGAAGAAACGTTGAGCCTATATTGATATTCATCGGCCTCACCCGGGAAGCATTATGAAGGAGTGGATGGTGAAGACGATTTATCAGCATTTGAAGAGTCACAAGTTAATAAAATAAGGAGGTTAAGGATTATGGATTATCTGGAATACAAAGGCTATAAAGGAAGTGTGGAATATAGCAAGGAAGACAACTGCCTGTTTGGTAAGGTGCAGGGTATGAGCAAGGATCTGATAGTGTATGAGGGTCAGACGCTCGACGAATTGCGCAAGGATTTTGAGGATGGCGTGGACAGCTATATTGAAGGTTGCCTGGCTGACGGAGTAGAGCCTGCAAAGCCTTATAGCGGCAAGCTGAATCTGCGGATGTCGTCGGAACTACATTCGCGTGTGGCAGCATTCGTGGCAACTACCGGCACTACAATTAACGACTTCATCAACCGTGCTATTACCGACGAGTTGAAAAAGGTGGCTGCTTTGTAATTTTTGTGCCGTTTGCGATTGAAACGTGCGATTGAAGGCTTCGTGTAAACGTTGTTGTTGTTGTCACCATCGACCAAAGCGGGAAGGTACCACCAAACCGAACGAAACGTTCTCCCAGCTATTGAGGTAAAAAGCTGATACCTGAATCAAGTCAGATAAAGCTGAAATCGCGATTCGCGACTCAAGCTTTTGTAATTATCCCCTTTCTTATGACAGGTGCCTGTCCCTAGTGCCACCTATGGCTCTGCAGCCACCATAGATTCTAATTCGTATGCCGGCTCATACGAAGAATCGACGACCTTGATCACATCTTGCCCAAGGGCAGCAGAAATCTTACAGATAGTAGCCAATGTCAGGTTATGCGTTCCTGAGAGCCATCTGCTCACCTCTGTTTCAGTCTTTCCCATCAACCCGGCAAATTCTTTTTGCGACATCCCTTTTGCCTCGAGAATATCGTAAATACGATTCGCAATGGCCACCGACAGCTCCATCTGCAACTTCATCTCAGGCGAGATCGTACTACGAATCTCATCCATTATCTTATTAGTCTTCATACTTGCCTCCTTTCTTTATTCATCATCTATTGTAAACGACAGTTCGCCCAGTAACTCCGTACCCGTTACAATAATTACCCTTTCTTTTTCCCTTTGCTTTAACTCAATATCTATTTTTTGAAGTGTTCTTACTTGCCGATGCAGGTTCTCGTCTTCCTCATATTTGGCAGTATGCTTAAGACCTCCATTGCCCAGAATAAGAATCTTCGCTTGAATATTTAGCAAGTACAGGCGAAGGGACGTTGTCTCCAAATGCGAAGGCAGAGCCATCACCCTGTCACGTCTTGTTCCTTCATATCGGAAATGCATATCCCTTGCTCCATCACGCTTAATGATATCCAGCCTGTAAACCAACTGGCGCACATCGTCAGGATAAGTGTCCTTATATGTTAGCAGAAATTTTTCAAATTCAGAGTATTCCTCACCTTCAAAATGAGGGGAGTAGAGACTTACTTTCTCACCGTCTTCCAGCAGTTCTATCAACAAGTTTCTTTCCATGATATTCATAATTTTGCTGCAAAAATAAACATAAAAGTTGATTCTTCCAAATTTTTCTGCATAAAAATCAACTTTTATGCTTATTTCATGGTTGTATCTGACCGAACGATTCGTTCACCCAGCTATTGAGGTGAAAAAACTAAAACCCGAATCAAGCATGAAGTATGTATTCAGATAAAAGCACCGTCGCGATTCGCGACAGTGGTTTGGCTTTATTCCTTTCTTATGACAGAGTCCTTGGTGTCTCTCTAATATTTGTCCTTATATGGGGTACTCTCGTAGCCTTTGGTGTTAAGCCTTGCTACCCATTTATCAAGCAGCTTTTTTCCTTGCGACTTGAATAGCTTTACATTGCCAAAATACTTCACGAATGTCGGACTTGTTGCATAATATGTCTTTATAAACAAACGCCCATACCATGTCCCATCCAATGTGAAGTCTCTAAATCTACGAAGCGTCCATACTTCTGGGCAATCGTATGAACCATAAACAGCTGTTGCAACGTAGCAGGCTGATGTATCAACATTAGGGTTAGCGTATGAAGAATCATACTTCCTAATTTTGTCGCCGTAAGAATTGATTATATTTATATTCCCATCTTTGTCTTGGAGGTATTTCACATATTCTTTATGAATATCTATACCGCTTTTCCAACTAGGAATTGAGATGTCTGAATACTTTCCTTCAAACTTTGCATCCACTTCATCTCCAAAATTATACATTATCTGTGCTGATGCTGATGCATTGTTGCAATAATCTTGAATGAAATTGTGCTGAATGCTGGCATCGATACCTTCATAATGGCTTTTCGCTGCATTAAACAACATTGAAGAAATCATGGTGTTTCTTAACGAAATCTCTGTTAAAGCTGCTTTTTGTAAAGTCTCGTCTGTTTCATTATCCTTTATAAGTTGGACAACTGAAGATTGGCAGTTTGCCATATCTGATGCGGCAGACCATATTTCACCAATCTTACATCCCATTGATTTGAAGTAAACGACATAATAGTTTGCCTCCCAACTTCCAGGGTCTTTAACAAGTATCATGTCATAATACTTTGCAGCGTTATCGCTATTTTCAGCATCTTTGGCTCTACGGGCAATTTCATAGAGGTTTTTTAATTCGTCAGAGGTATCTACTTTAACAGTACCTTTGACATCGACAGTTCCTTCAACCATCATTTTCTTGGCTTCCTCTACGGAATACTTTGTGCCGCAAGACTGGCAGACAAATACGCCGCCTTCTTTAATAAGATTAGTGCTTCCGCACATTTCGCATTTTAAAGCTTTCATACTCTTTTATTTTTATTGGTAACAAAATTGGTCAGTAAAACAATCATTATTTCGATAGATAAAACTGCTATCACTAAAATAGCAAACCAGTTATTACTCCATTCTGTAGGAGCAAAGAAACCTAGAATGTATTCTATTCCGCCAATTATAGCAAATAGACTTATAAGGGAAATTTTGAACGCATCTTTCAAATTTATGAATGACACTAGCAAAAGAACTATACCGCTAAGCAGGATTACCACACTATTCAAATATACGTTAGTAGATTGGTAAGCTGTAAGAATTAAGCCAAACAATCCATTTACAACCAATAGAATGATTGTTGTCAGAATAATCAGTCTCTTCATATTACAAATTCATTGGTGGTGGAACAATATTGTTAAGTAATGCACTCAGTTCTGGCATCTCTTTTAGTCTAGCCCAATTTACCATACCAGCAGTCCATACTGGTGTTTCTCCATTAACCTTACCCTGCTGAATAAGGCTTTGTATGCTTGCTGTAGTTTGTCCTCCTATCTGTGCGCCATCCATATGGATATAGTATTGCTTATCCATATTCAAAGGTGGAGGTGTAGGACTGGGATTTGTATTTATCATTTGAGAAGACATCTGGGCCATTGTGCTACCAGCAGTAACCCCAGCTCCAAGTCCAACCCCCATTCCCATCATCTGTCCACCGGCACCTTCATTACCTGCGGCTTTTTCTAATACATCAAAGCTTCGCTCCATCTGATAAACATCCTTACCTGTTATTGTGAGCCTTGCCATCATTGCCTTGGCCTCTTTCAGCTTAATAACACTTTCGTCATTCTCAGGCACATTTACCGACATGATAGAGAACTCTTTAATCTCTATTCCGTACTTACCCAGTATGTCGTTAAGTTGTGTTTCACACTCTTCTGACATGGGGATAAGTTCTGTGTTAATGTCGAGAATGGAAATATTTCTCTCGACAATTTGTTTTGCCAGTAGCGAATTAAGTGCTTGAATAAGTCTCCCCTTAAAGTATTGGCTGATTTTGTCTGCGGTAAAGGCAGACATGTTGCCAATCAGCGTTTCTAAGAACAGACGAGGATCTTTTATTCGTAAACCATATTGACCGTTAGAACGGACTGGTACAATTATCTTGTATTTAGGGTCTTCAAGGAGAATGGGCTGCGGTGTCCCCCATGGCATATCCAATTTACTAATCTGGTTAATAAACCAAACTTCAGCCTTGAATGGGGAATCTCCACCGAAAGGTATGTTTATAACCTTATTAAGCAACGGAATATTCTCTGAAGAAAGAGTGTATGTACCAGAAGTGAAAGCATCTAAAATCTCGCCACCTTTTACAAAGAAGGCTGTTTGTGACGGATAAACTATTAGTTGAGAACCGAGTTTCAAGTCATCAGATGGGAACTTGCAACAAAACTCACCATCTACAATATCACACTTTATTACATTGATTAGTGCCATAGCTTTTTGTTTTTAGTTTGTACTACTCCTAAATTATATGAGTCGCACAAACCCTTTGATACGGAGAGAGCGCAGACCCGCCATACTCTCTACCAGGCTTGGAACTGCCTCTAACGTACTATGGTGAAGCCTACGCTCTATGGCGTAGCTCCAATGTACGTTAGGTTGCTCTTTTTTCTCGTTCGAGGTTCCAATTCGGTAGAGAGATTGAGCAAATAATTCTTGTGTCTCTAACGAAACACGATGCAAATATACGAAAAAATGCCAACAACAAGAAAGAATCTGCAGAAATCTTTCAGAAAAATGCACAAATCCCCAGCATTGTGCAGAAATCGCTTGTTCAAGACAAAGGACGCATTGATTTTGTGCCCCCTTGAAATAAAGAAAAGAGCTGATGCCCTGATTCAGGGAGTCGGCCTGTGCGTTCCGCGTTCCAATTGTTCCAGTTCCAGTTTCGAATTTGAGGAACAAGACCCCTTCTAAAGACTTTATAAATACTTAATATTTAAGTAGTTATATAGAAATAACGAAGGTGTTGGGACGTCAAAAAAATTGGAACAACTGGAACTGGAACGCTTTAGCCATTTGTCATTCTGCTAAAAAGCTGTATTACAATAAGATAGGAAAAAATTAAGGTCTCTGCATTAACATGCCTAACCTCGAAAAAGGCCCAAAATGTATCATAATACTGCTCTTAAGGTGTCAAATACTGCTAATTTGAGGCCTTAACGTCACTCGCGTCACCGTCACCACGTCACCAACTAATGAGTTTTTACCTTAATTTTATCTCGGCATCAATAATAAAGATGTCACCGCCCCTGTCTTTCAACACATTCCTGGGCACAAGATCCCAGACTTCAAAGTCGGCATTGGCATAGCGTCCCTCATTGTTCTACTTTGTAAAGCCGAGGGCTGCCATGTAGGTATCAATCTCTATTGGTGTGGCTTACATACTCTTGGCCATCTCGAAGTTGTGCTTCATATAGTTGGCTGCGTCTAAGGAGTTCATCGGAGACTTCATAGATTCTTCTATTTTCCGCAATTTCCTCTCCACGGCCTCTTTGTGAAACTGATTGAGATATGTCATCGCTCATTGG